>NZ_JAPDCD010000011.1:0-109683 GCF_027705695.1 Aeromonas sp. QDB62
TACCTGAAGCAACACCGCTTATATACCCGCACACTTGGAATTATTTGAGTCTCTAAAAATGAGGGGATCTCTGAGGTTTACATGCCCAATAAACCATCAGCATATGGCCAAAACTAACCATTATCCAATTCAGACAGCGGCCAATGCTCAAAATAAATATGTTGTGCCTGCCAATCTACCTTGGCTTGATTGTCACTTAATAAGTGATGGGCAACAGTAAATGCAAATTCAAAACTTACACCGAGACCCTTGCCTGTGATGAACTGCCCATCCACAACAACCTTTTTATCAACATATTCACCATCAGAAAACTTCTTCTCCAATCCACTGCCACAAGTATATTGGTGATTTTGTAACAAGTTATGTGCAGCAAGAACCTTTGCTCCTGAAGAGCAAAGTGCACAAATTAATTTGTTGTTAGCAATATGCATTGTAATGAAGTTGTGAACATCTAGAGAACCAAAAAGATTGTCGGTTCCTTTGGGTCCGCCAGGCATCATAATGGCGTCATACAGAAAATTTACCTTTTCATCCAGAAGAGCATCAGCCTCAATTTTGGTACCAAAATATGTTGATAATTTGGTTGTCGCCATGCATGAGAGTACATCTACTTTAATATCCAGCCTTCGCATTATATCGATAAATACGACCGCTTCTGCCTCTTCGAATCCATCAGCCAATAGCACCGCAACATGTTTAAACTCATTCATGCGGAACCCTTCGAAATCAAACTGATAGTGTTTTTAACATTACGACCAATAGAGTTCCAATCATGACTATTAATAGCTGACGGTGTGGCAATCCAAGTACCACCGCAGGCTAATACTTGTGGCAATGCCAGATAGCTCAGCAAATTACTCAAGTTAATTCCTCCGGTAGGCATAAATCTAACTTGGGGATATGGTCCTGCTAGCGACTTCAACATAGCTACACCACCAGAAGCCTCTGCGGGAAAGAATTTCAATAGTTGAAGTCCCAGCTCCAACCCCTGTTCTATTTGGCTAGGATTATTCACACCTGGAATAATCCCGATCTCTGCATCCTGACAGTATTTAACAATGTTTGGATTCAATCCAGGACTAATCACAAAATCAGCACCAGCACTAATAGCTTGATCCGCTTGCTCCCGTGTCAATACTGTTCCTGCGCAAAGAATAATATCAGGGATTGTTGCCTTTATCTGACGAATAGCTTCCGCTGCTGCTGGAGTGCGAAAGGTGATCTCGGCAGCAGGCAAACCATTTTCAACCAAAGTTTTACCCAACATGGCTGCATCCATGGCATTGTCGATCTGAATCACTGGAACTACTTTTAATTTCCCCAGCCGCTCTTGCCACCTGCTCATCATGATTTCAACTCCCTCGTTAACGTCTCAATATAGTGGCGGCCAATGATAGCGCCTCGATGCTGTATAACTTCTGCTGCGACCTTGTTACCCCATCGGCAACACTCCGCTACCGATAGATTATGATGTCGAGCAGCCAAAAACCCCGCGTTGAACGAATCACCAGCAGCTGTCGTATCGATCACATTCTGGACCTGTTCACCTCGACTCAATCCGCAGCCAACATTCAGTAAGGACCACATTGCACCTTCTTTACCCAATTTGATAATAACTTGGCTAACACCAAGATGGTGCAAACGCTCAATAATCATCTCTGAACTCTGAGGTTCATCCAGCAGCAGACTTTCATCATCTGCAGTTACCAACGCAATATCGCAGAGTTGATATAACCGATTAATCCACATTGCCGCATGAGCATGATTATCCCAGAGACGAGGACGATAATTTGAGTCAAATGCAATAGTGACACCCGCGGCTTTAAGTGACTGCAAAGCCAAAATCAATGTATCCTTATCCTCTTCAGGTAAAATGGCGATACTGATCCCAGAGAGGTAAAGCAAATCTATACCATGTAGTTTATCCAGGCATGACGTAAATTTATCATGTTGACAGAGAAAACGTGCTGCGGATTCATTGCGCCAATAATGGAAACAACGTTCCCCCTGCTTATCTATCTCGATGGCATACATGCCAGGAAGCCGATTCTGATCTCGCAATATCATAGAGCAATCTATCTGCTCTTCTTTCCAACGTTCCAACATACCATCGCTGTAATGATCATGGCCCAGTACAGTGACATAACGAGGAAATAGATCTGGTAATAATCTGGAGAGATAAATAGCGGTATTCAGGGTATCGCCCCCAAACGCTTGCTGCTGAATGCCGAATGCTGGTCCGCTCAATTCAACCATGCACTCACCGAGTATCGCGATACCACCAGGTTGTTTATCCATTTGAGTTATCCACCTTAATCGTAAGGCACATATGAGTCACCATGCACTATCAGTGAAAGAGCTGACGTATTCCTGCTTACCCAGTTCATAAGCCTATGACGAGCAAATACGTTCCATATCGCAAATATCTTATTGGCACAGGAACACACCATGCTCCAATAGTTTCGTTTCAAACCATAAGAGGAGGATAGCGAAACAAAATGACAATCACAAAGATCTTGATCACATAAAAAGAAAAGAATCGTAAGATATCCTAGAAGAAATGAAACATTTTTGAGGTGTAGCAAGTAACGCCCTTTCGAAGCAGGTTGTTTTTCGGTCTTTCTGCCCTTCCTATGACCCATTCTTTACAACGACTCCAGCAGTGTTGCTGCTCCAAACGTCGCGTCAAAGGACTCTGCTGCGCGGTATAATCGAAACGGAATAGTGCAACCACTTCATTTGTTTCCCTTACACCCTGGATCTGGAGTCCAATAGCAGGTACCGCAAGAGTAAAATCACCTTGCTCTACCGGTAGTGGTAATGCTTGCGCCTCCCAGAGACCACTTCGCTCCCCGCAATAGAGAGCCACATTCAAGGCCCGCAAAGACCAGAGGCTACTTGCTGGGCCACTGTAGTTATCTATTAACCGATCATCACCCCCAAATACTCCTTGAGTTGGAAGGCCTGCTTCCAGTGCCCCGTTCGAAATAAAATAAGAAAGCGAAGAACTAAAAGCATGCTTCACTTCACCTGATGGCAAGATGCCGTGATCTGCAGCTGCAATCAGAGGGGCAGCTGCGGCTAGCCGATAGCAAGCACTACGGCCAAAAAATGGCAATCCCTGGGTAGTAAATAAATAACGATAGGAAGCAACAAATTCAGCTAGAGTGCCACGAATAAACTCAGGGTCAAAATCAGGTAAAATCTGGTCTAGCCAATACAGTGAATAGTGGAATCCCCACGCATTATAATAGTCATAGTTACCTAGTGCGCCATCGCGAAACCACCCAGCACCGACATGAAACTCTTTAATTCTTTCGTATTTATCATGGTCTACATGATCCACACCGGTTAACGATTTCAGGACAAACTGAACGGTTAGGGGGAATAAGTGCCAATTATTGTCAACAGTGACCAGTGTATTTACCTGGCTAAACCAAGCTACTATTTTTGCTCGTTCATCATTATCAAATCTTATCCAAACATGTTCCCTACTCAACCATAGCGTCAATGCTAAATCCGCACTTTCACAGATACGTTGATCGCAATCATGCATCACCCCCCAAAAGCCAGGGTGATTGGAGTCTGTTCCAGCAAGAAAAGCTGTATAAATAATATCTGCCGGCGATAACTGCCGACCATCTGCCAAAACTAAATTGCTTTCATTTGGTGCCTTTGAATATAACCAGGCAGCCAACGTAGGTAACAACCGGCTAGCCCCCTCCATAGCATCAGTTCGAGCATTCTGCTGGCTTGGCCGTCCGGGATAATAAGCATGCGTATAATCCCAAACAGCATAATATTCAAAAGCCTCAGCCACATATTTAACTAACTCATCACACTGAAATTTTAATTCAGTATGAGGTGTTGAAAAAATCGTTGATATATAATTATCATTGCGTGTATATGAACGTTTTTTGTGAAAAAGTCTTACTAGGTTTTCTTGAAAAAGGTGAAGATACATGTTCCAGTTCGGATTTTCATAAGGTACTATTGGCCGTTTTGTTATTTTAATATCACTCATTGAGACTTTCTCACATTCAAATAGTTGGATGGCTATATAATAGAGAAAAATCATGCATGCTTGTATTATCAAAGCCTATGCATAACATTCGCTGCAATGCCGCCACGCTGTATCTCCTCAGCCATCATCTGCATTGTTGGAGCAGTATGATAAAATATTTGGCGATATGATGTGCAGAGATAATTATGACGATACCGCTCTCCGGATATCGATAACACTCGATGTTTTGGACATCCACCATAACAAAGTGAATAGACCTCACATTGCTTGCATTGCTCGGTCAATTTCTGTGACTTTACGGTACCAAATTTTTTTTGCATCTTGCCTGTAGCCATACTGACAAGTGAATGTAGATGGATATTTCCTAGCCTATTGGCAGGATATACATAATGGTCACAAGAATACAGATCACCATTGGCCTCAATGACCATTGCCTGTCCACACTCTTTTGAGTGAATACATAAAGATGCGGGATATCCCATCCAGACAGCTAATATGCTGTCAAACATACGAATAAAAACTTTTCCGATATCAGATCTACGCCACTCATCAAATACATCATTCATAAAACGACCATATCCTTGAGCAGGTACAGAGAAATCCATTAGTCGAGGATTTGGCATAGGTGTATAATAACCATTATTATCAGCCTGACTACTAGGTAACAATTCAACCAAAGGAATAAATTGCATAAAATTAGCACCCAGTTTTTTCAGAGCAAGATAGGTTTCGCGCCCCTTATCCCAATTTTTATCATTAATTACTGTCAGGGTGTTGAACTCTACACTAAACTCCTTCAATAATTCTATCGCATGCTGTACCCGATCAAATGTTGGATTACCATTCACTGAAACACGATATGCATCGTGTACACTTTGCAATCCATCTACCGACACACCGACCAAGAAATTATGTTTGGCAAAAAATTCTGCCCATTGACGATTAATCCCGATCGCATTGGTCTGAAAACTGTTCGTAATGTGCTTTCCATCCGCATATTGCTGTTGATATGCCACTACATTGCGATAAAAGTCCAAGCCTGCGAGAGTTGGCTCCCCCCCCTGCCATGAGAAGTCAATCTGCTGGCTATGTTGAGAACGGATGTATTCCCGGATGTAACGCCTCAGAGTGGCATCTGACATAGCCTGTGACGCGGTGGGACTATCCTGATGAATGGTGTGCTCCTTCTCCAGATAAAAACAGTAATCACACTTGAGGTTACAACGATAGCCTGTTGGCTTCGCCATCATATGAAATGCTGTTTGACTCTTTTGATCCATGTTCATGACACCAATACTTTAAGTAAATTGTAACTCTCGCAGCAGTATACATAACGAGATGAAAGAATTTATTGCATTAAGTCACAATTAACCAGATGTAATAGAAAAGAAACGAAGCAAAAGAAAACCCAGCCAATTAAGCTGGGTCTTCATATCCTACGACTGGTACACGCCACTACACTACGCGAGTTGCATTACCTCTGTTGCAGCTAGCAAAAATACACCCGCACCATAATCAATATTATGGTGTGACTGAACATCACGCGGGTTAAACGCAGGCAACTGTACCCAACCCATCATGCCATTTTCATGGATGCAACCGAGTAATGCCTGCCAGGATGAAAGCACGGATGAGAAGTACTCATCACGAGCCAGAATCCCTTGATTGATCCCCCACGCCAAACCATAACAAAACAATGACGTTGCACTGCTTTCTGGAGCGGGGAAATGCTCCGGATCAAGCAAACTGGTACGCCAAAATCCATCCGGCTGTTGATAACGACATATTGTCTTGGCCAAGCCGCAAAACAGTGTCAAGTAACGTTCCCGTGATGGATGGTTCTCAGGCAATCGCGCTAGCAAGCGAGGAATACTGGCCAGCACCCACCCCACCCCTCGACTCCAGAAAACCAGTTCTCCATTCGCTTCACGCAACTCGCCCCCTTTTCCATCAGGGATATAGCGATGATCACGAAAGAAGAGACCGGTTTGTGGATCAAATAAATGATCCACCGCATCCCAAAATGCAGGCTCCATATAATCCAGATACTTGTGATCACCGGTCAGTTGGGAGAGCCCTGCAAACACGGGGGGAGCCATAAATAGAGAGTCACACCACCACCAATCCTGGCGACCAGGCACCGGGGATTCCAACATCAAATCGAGGGCTTTGATGGTCGGCTCCAGCGCTTCAATCTGGTTGACCAATGGATAGACATCCAGGTAAGCCTGACAGCACACGTGATCATCAGCAAATCGTGGGTTGGGGCCGGCCCGAAAGCCGGTATGCAGGGTGTAGTTCATCACCCCATCCAGGTACTCAGTGTCATCCGTTGCTTGCCATGCATTCGCAACACAAGACCAAAATACCCCCCGCTCCCAATCTGTATCTTTAATAAATCGAACCTTGCCACTACGACGAATCACACTACGGGTCTGATGGGCCGCTTGATAGCGATATACACGCTTCATCGCTGCCAGCACCTCAGCTCTAGCTACTGATGACATAGTCAGCTCTCCTTATCAACGAGCCAGCCAGCCGCCATCAACGGCCAATGTGTAGCCGTTCACATAGTCACTGGCAGCAGATGCCAAGAATACCGCAGGGCCAGCCAGATCAGATGGTGCACCCCAACGATTCGCTGGGATCCGTTCCAATATTGCGTTGTTACGAGCCTCGTCCGCACGTAAAGCAGCTGTGTTATCTGTTGCCATATAGCCTGGCGCAATGGCATTAACATTAATGCCGTGATGAGCAAGTTCAGTGGCCAGAGCTCTCGTCAGACCCATTACCGCAGACTTACTGGCTGTATAGGAAGGAACTCTTACACCGCCCTGGAACGAGAGCATTGAGGCAATATTGATGATCTTGCCACCGCGACCTTGTTTAACAAATTGCTTGGCTACTGCCTGTGACAAGAAGAATACCGTCTTCTGGTTGATATTAATTACGTCATCCCAATCCTTATTTGTAAACTCAAGAATATCTTGACGGCGAATAATTCCTGCATTGTTCACTAGAATATCTACACCACCCATTACTTCGACAGCTTCTGAGACAATTGCCCCCAGCAAGTCCTGTTGCATCAAATTTGCTGTGATGTAGTGAAATTTCCGACCCATTGCTTCAATGGCAGCCTGTGTCTCAGCAGCAGGCTCGTAACCGACACCAACGATATCAGCCCCAGCCTGCGCAAGACCCAATGCCATGCCCTGCCCAAGACCGGTATTACAGCCGGTCACCATAGCGACTTTACCCATGAGATCAAACATGTTCATATTTCTTCCTGCGACAAGGCGGATTGGCTTGCGTCAAGCAACCCGCATAAATTAATTGGTAGGGTTTACTTCAAATCACTCATGGCAACATGATCCATATCGTGGAAAGTCTGGTTTTCACCGACCATACCCCAGATGAAGGTGTAAGCTGCCGTACCCACACCAGAGTGGATAGACCAACTGGGGCTTATCACCGCCTGTTCATTACGCACCACCAGATGCCGAGTCTCCTGTGGTTCACCCATGTAGTGAAAAACCAGGTTGTTCTCACTCATGTCAAAATAGAGATAAACCTCCATGCGGCGTTCGTGGGTATGACAAGGCATGGTATTCCACAGATTGCCTGGAGCGAGTTCTGTCATTCCCATCAGCAACTGGCAAGTCGGCAGTACCGAAGGATGCAAGTATTTATAGATGGTACGAACGTTACAATTTTCCTGACTTCCCAAAGATTCTGGAGCAGCGTCTTCACGAGAGATTTTGCGCGTCGGATAAGCATGATGAGCCGGAGCACAATTAAGATAAAAACGCGCAGGATGCTCCGGTTTTACGCTGGAAAATACAATTTCACGCGCTCCCATGCCCACATAGAGAGCCTCACGAGCACCAATCTCAAAAGTCTTACCATCAACAGTCACCAAACCTGGCTCACCGATGTTGATCACACCCAACTCACGATGTTGTAGAAAGAACTCAACCCCGATCTCCTTACCACCTTCCAGAGAAAGAGGCTCACCAAGTGGTACAGCGGCACCAACGATGATACGGTCTATGTGACTATAGGTAAGATTGATTTTATTCTGCTGGAACATCTCTTCGATCAGAAAATGGCGACGCAGGCCACTTGTATCTAAGTGTTTCGCATGTTCACTATGGATGGGTTGACGAATTTCCATTTTAAAACCTCAATTTATATGCATCGCAATATTAGCGTTCACAGCGTCTTACTATCAATTCATCTCTAATATTTTACTATCAGCTACGCCATTTAAAAATTGCAACAGACATGAATACTTTATTGCCTTAACGTGCTCTTAAATATATTAAAACAGTAGAATTAAAGGCCGTTGGCCTCAGTGATATCCTCATTAGCCATAGCAGCCACGAGCTCTTTCCGCATATCTTTCATTGTATTTTTACCGATCTCTTGCAGTATCTCTACCAACTCAATGAGTGATACTCCATCACGTTCAAATGCCGCATTAGCAATCATCGGCAAATTGACGCCGGCCAATACTTCAATTTTATCTGTGTCCATCAGAATTGCTAAAGCACGATTAGCTGGCGAACCGCCAGGTATATCTGTCAGAAAGAGCACACCATCGCCAGAGTCAACATATCGAGCAGCCTTTCTCAATTCATGTTCCAACATATCAGTAGACATTGATTCAACAAAATCAACGAATCGAATCTGCTCTTGCTCTCCCACAATCGCTTTTATTGCAGACGCCATTCCGGATGCAAAATTGATATGTCCAGATACTACAATACCGATCATGTAATGAACCCCTCTTTAATTTAGGGGGGGGGATAGCCCCCCACTAGTAATGATGACTATTTCTAGATAATACCAAGATAATGTCCGATAACTCCGGCAGCTAATGTTGAAAAAATCAGTACTGGTGGTTTAGCCCAAAAACCCGTACCTTTCACCATTTTGAACATAAAGAATACCAATGCTAACGGCAATAAATTTGGCATTATTTTGTCAAACAACGAAGCTTGAAGCTCTACCGTTTTACCACCGAGCTCTAAGGATGCCGTCGTCTGCAACTTTATAAAAGTCGCAGATAGCGCACCAATTACGAAAATACCCATAATATTGGCGGCTTTCGCTAACTTTTCGGTTGCGTCACTCATGTTAACCATCGCTGCAGTACCAGCGCGGTATCCCATGAACATCAATCCAAAATAAACAAAGAAGTGTACTACTTGATATAACAAGAAAAAGACAAACGGCCCAGCAATAGACCCTTCAATAGCGATAGATGCCCCCAAGGCTAGCGTCAATGGCATCAGCGTCATATGGTCAATCGCATCACCAATACCACCTGTAGGGCCCATACCAGCCACTTTCATCACGTTGACAGTGGAGGGTTTTTCTTTATTCTCTTCCATTGCTATAGCTGTGCCTAGCAGGAAGGTAAATAACTTAGGACTAGCATTGAAAAACTGCAGATGATTTTTCAAGGCTTTAGCCAGATCATTTTCATTATTACCATGAATCTTTTTCAAAGCAGGGATGATAGAGTACGCAAACCCGCCGCCCTGCATTCTTTCAAAGTTGAAGTTACCCTCCATAAACAAGCCACGCAATGAGCAAATCCATAAATCTTTCTTGGTAATAACTTGACGAACTGCGGTATCTTCATATGCATCTACGTTATCTACTAACGATTTACTTTTTACCTGCGATACAGTGAGATCCGTTTTTAATGGGGACATAGTAATATCAGATGCCATCTTCAAATTCCTCTGCTTGCTTATTTGAATTGCTATTACCACTAAAGAAGTAATAAAGTGCTGCGGCAGATGCGCCCAAGATTGCAACAGCCATGATTGGCAGCTTCAAGTAGGTTGTCATTACAAAACCGATAAAAAACACCCCTGCAACTTCTTTGGACCACATGATTTTTAGCAGCATGGCGAAACCAATCGCCGGCACCATTTTGGCACCGATGCCCAACCCTTCAAGCAATACTGTTGGTGCATTTGCATCTATCCAGGCGGCACCGTGCTCCCCAAAATAGACTGTCATAAATGCAATGACAGCGTAGAGCATGGAGCGTAGTGAGATTGTCGCTATCAATAATCGATCGATACCAGATGCATCAGCCTGTTCAGCGTAACGATCCGCCTTGCCCATAGTGAAAGAAGTCAATGCAAAGAAACCTATCACTAGCATCTGCATCAGGACTGCGATGGGCATCCCGACACCCATAGCCACTTCTGCGGATTGACCAGTCATCACAGCAAATGCGACTGCTGCGATGGTGCCCATTGTGACATCAGGTGGCTGAGCACCTGCGTTAGGTACCAATCCTAACCAAGCTAACTCCAGAGTAGCCCCCGCAACCAAGCCAATTTGCATATCCCCCATAATCAATCCAACTACCGGACCGGTTATAATCGGACGGTGGATATTTAGTGCGACATCATATTTATCGATACCACAAAAAAATGCCCATATTGCGACAAGCATAGCTTCGAAAAACATGCTTAATTCCTTTTTGAAAGTAAATGTAAATATATCTTATTTTTTAATGTCAGGCGGCGCCGTTAACCAGTTCAAAGATATCCAATGCGTTTTGATCAGGTGTATTTTGAACCGTGCAACATACCCCCTTTTGGGTCATGCGCTCAAATGCTTTAATATCATTATCATCAACAGACACTGTTTTTGCGATTTGCTTCTTGCCTTCATGATAATGCATATTACCGATATTGCAGTGGGTGATCGGAACCCCTCCCTCGACCAAACGAGCAACATCCGTCGGGTTATTACAAAGAATAAATATTCGCTGTTTATCTGATGCATTATGAATCACATCAATTGTCTTTTTAATAGTGAAAAATCTAACTGCATATTCTCCACCTGCGGAAGCTTTCATACCAGCTTGCATAAAGGCAGCATTGGGGCCTTCTGCTGCATCATCATTAGCAACAAGAATCAGATTTGCCTCTGTGTGTTTACCCCATGTGATACGAATTTGTCCGTGTAACAAACGTTCATCAATCCTAGTCCATACAATATTTGGAGTTGTCATATATTTCATTCCTATGTTATAGGCATACCGGCATATATGCAGGCAACACACTAAGCCATCTGATTAAATTAACTAGCAACATCATTATGCTTACTAGTACATACCTGATGTCGTTATTCGTCCCCGCCGCACTAACTGTGTTTTACTTAGCTTAACGCTAGTCCAGACATTAATAAATTGAAAGAAAACGAAAATGAGATCGCTTTCACGAAGTTAATAAAAAGACATCGAAAGAGGGAGGCCTCACCAATGCTTTTTCTAACTGGTTAATTTCTTCTATAAGAATGCATCTCACTTGCGGATAGTAAACAGATGAATCCAGCTCATTGCAGCACGTTAATAGACGTCAACAAACGGATATACATCGCAGGCAATAGATAACCTATCCAAATCAAATACGGTTCTCACTCATACACATGCGGATTTTCGCTTCGACCACCTCTTCCATAGCTGCCATGGCGGGCACCAGATACTGGCGCGGGTCGCTGGCATCCGGATGAGAGCCAAGGAAGGCTTTCATCGCATCGGCGAAGGCGATCTTCAGTTCGGTCGCAACGTTGACCTTGCAGATCCCGAGCTCGATGCAGCGGCGCACATCGGCTTCCGGTACGCCGGAGGCGCCGTGCAGCACCAGCGGAATATCCACCTGCTCGCGGATCGCGGCGAGGCGAGCGAAGTCCAGACGTGGCTCTTCTTTGTAAAGGCCGTGGGCGGTGCCAATGGCAACGGCCAGTGAGTCGATGCCGGTGCGGCGGACAAACTCGGCCGCTTTGAGCGGATCGGTAAATTTGGCATTTGCGGCATCAACGATGAGGTCATCTTCCTGACCACCCAGCTGGCCCAGTTCGGCTTCGACGCTGGCACCCATGCGGTGGCAGAAGGTGACCACACTGCGCACTTTCTCGATGTTCTCTTCAAACGCAAAGTGCGAGGCATCAATCATGGCCGAGCGAATACCCGCTTCGACCTTGCTGTGGATGTCCTGCTCGTCTTCGTGGTGATCCAGATGCAGCACCAGCGGGATGCGGTACTCATGGGCGGCGGCCTGACAGATGGAGACCAGATATTCGACCCCGGCATGGCGATAGGTACCCGGAGTGCCAGCCAAAATCACCGGAGAGCGCATCCGAGCGGCGGTGCGGGCTACCACCTGGACGGTTTCCAGGTTGTGGATGTTGAAAGCGGGCACGGCGTAGCCGCGGCGCTGAGCATCTTTGAGCATTTCATGGGAAGAGATCAGATACATAGTGACTCCTGAGCGTCCTGATTGACGCGAGATCCTGAGAAAAGGGAGGAGAGCTGGGTCGGGTTTATCTCCCGGCCTGCCACCCAGATGTGTTGTTGATTGAGTTCAGTCGTGAGGGCGAGCAGGTTGGCCTGTTTGCCAACTGCCAGCGAGCCGAGGCGATCGGCAATGCCGAGCATCTTTGCCGGGGCCAGTGAGGCCATCCGGATGGCATCGGCAAGAGGGATACCTGCCAAATTGACCATGTTGCGCACGGCATCTAGCAACGTAAGGGTGCTACCGGCCAGGCCACCGGCCTCGGTGCGAACCACCCCCTCTTTCATTTCGACCCGATAGTTGCCGAGCAGATAGTGACCATCTGGCATACCGGCGGCACGCATCGCATCCGTAATAAGGAGCAGGCGCTCACCGGCGCAGCAGTGGCAGAGTTTGAGCACGCTCGGGTGGACATGATGACCATCGGCGATCAGCTCCAACCAGGCATCGGGATGGACCAGACCCGCACCCACCATGCCGGGCTCGCGGTGGTGCAGACCTCGCATGCCGTTGAAGCAGTGCACCAGCCCGGAAGCGCCCGCTGCCAGCGCAGCCATAGTAGTGTCGTGATCCGCCGCCGAGTGGCCCAGCATCACCCGCACGCCGTTTGCGGCGAGATGGCGAATAGCCGTGATGGCATTGGGCTTTTCTGGTGCCAGCGCGACCACTTTCAGGGTGCCTCGAGCCAGCTGTTGCAGATGGTTCAACTCGGACACATCCAACTCCCGAAACAGCGCTTGATCGTGGGCGCCCTTGTTGTCCGGGGTGAAGTAAGGACCTTCCAGATAGCAGCCAAGCAACTCGGCACCCGGCATGCCGTTGGCAACACCGTCGGAGATGCGGCCAAGAGCTTGTTCGATCTCGGGAAGCGGTGCGGTGACCGTGGTGGCGAGAAAGGCACCGACCCCTTCTGCTGCCTTGGCCATCGACAAGGTGCCGAGGACGTTGCTGTCGTTATCCATGACATCGACGCCAGCCCCACCGTGGACATGACCATCGATCAGCGCAGGCACCAGCAGCTCGACATCAAACCCCATATTTTCTTGAGAGAGAGAGCCGATCGCCGTTATCCAGCCATTCTCATGCTCTAGCCAGCAGGCCTCTCGCCAACCTGTTTCGGTTAACAGATGGCGCGCCCTGATCCGCTCGACCATTAAAGCTCCTCCCCTGTCGGGTAATTAATGCCATTATTTCCGGCACCACCTGAATAAAGCTTTCCCAACTCTGAACGCATAGAGTGGGTCCATGCTCCTGTGAATTGGAACCAGTTCACAGGTGGATAACTTTGCTTCAGTAAACTGTTGCACATGACGGTTTACTCAAGTTCTGCTCGGGATGCGGATAGATTGTGACCCCCTGCACGACTCGATTAACACGACCGCTCGGACATGGATTATCCGGATTGATACCAAGCATCATGGATGTATGGAATGCGTAGAACTGGACATAAAGCAGGTAACAAAATGCCAGCTCTGCATCATCGCCGCGCAGAGTCTGTGGAAGGTAAATATATTCACCAGCCTCAATCCGATTGTCAGGAATATCGGCCAGGG
Organism: Aeromonas sp. QDB62; assembly: GCF_027705695.1. NCBI lineage: Bacteria > Pseudomonadati > Pseudomonadota > Gammaproteobacteria > Aeromonadales > Aeromonadaceae > Aeromonas > Aeromonas sp. QDB62. The sequence goes on from NZ_JAPDCD010000011.1 coordinate 13,905, forward strand.
CAACAACTCGTGCAGCAACACCATCACGACGCAGCTCATTTAACAAATCAAGGTCATATTGTCGTGTATAGGGATCATTGGAGATCATCTGTACGATTAAAGTATTGCTATCGACCACTGATTTTGGTCCGTGGCGAAATCCGGTAGGAGAATCGAACATGGCAATCAACCGCCCACTGGTCAGCTCCAGCAACTTAAGCGCTGCTTCTTGTGCAACACCCTGCAGACTGCCACTACCAAGATAGATAACTCGTTGTGGGTGTGGTTCATTCCATACAGGCACCGTTTGAACGACCTGTTGCAGGATGGCCTCACTGACGCCTGCCAGTGAAGTGCAAGCATGCTGGTTGAACCGTTTCGGCAAAAATACAGCCAAGCAGGTCAACATCATGCTGGTGAGACTACTTGTCATGGCAAAACTACGATCATTGGTCTGAGGCGGCATCAACAGTGCCAGTGATCGACCCTCATTCTGACAACGCTGATATAGTTTCCCTTCTGCGTTGCAAGTGAGAACCAAGTGGTAACATTTACTTACCAAACTGCTAGCCAAATCAACAGCTGCCACACTTTCAGGACTGTTTCCCGAACGGGCAAACGAGACAAGTAACGTCGGGGTCTCTTGGTCCAGATACTCTTTTGGATCAGTAACAATATCTGTGCTGGGGATCGACTCCACTCTACCGTTAAGACGTGCCGATAAATAAGGGGCCAACGCACGCCCCGCAAAAGCAGATGTCCCTGCGCCGGTCAGAATAATTCGCAGATTACCTTGCATTAGTAAGGGAGTAATAAACTGATCTATGGCGTTTCTTTCCTTATCGACCATGCCTAATGTTTCTAACCATGTCGCAGGCTGTTGTTGAATTTCACTCGCAGTAGCAATCCCTTTGGCTGCGATTAATGTTTCTTTTTCATAACCAAGAATCATGACTGTAATACCTCACATAGCCATTTCAGGCTGGGGACAGCAAGCCCGAGAATAGTGCCGCAGCACTTCCTGAACCTGATCAAGAATCAGACTGTGGGGATCTGCAGAAAGCAGCCCCTCACGCACTTTTTGATATTGGATTGGTAAATACTGGCTCAGCAGTGGCAACGGAATTTGCTCTTGTTCCAGATTGGCCAACAGACAGGCATACGCTTCATCTACTCGCTGCTCAGGCCAGTAGTAACGGATCCGATCCGAATAGCTGTAACCTCGAGCCAAACGTCTGTCATTAGGACTCCCCTGGTAGTGGCTTTGCCAATATCCAGGCCGCTCCAACATGGTCTGTTCGAGCACATTGCGCAGTCCGGAACAGGCACTGGCAGTCACCAACTCAGATTCAATAGCAGCCAATGAGAACAAGGCTTCACGCAGAGCAAACGTGAGTGCAGGTCCGACCTTGAGAATCGCAAAGTGATCACGTACTAACTGCTGGTAAGCCTGCGGTGTTTGATAATCCGTCGAGTGAGCTTCAAACACCATGTGGGGGTATTCCTTGATCATCAGACTCAAGCCAATAGCCTTGCCACTTTGGTAATCAACCACTCTCGTATGATCAAATTCAACGCCCGGCTGTACTACCAACGCAATGACCCGTGACCATACATCCCCCAAACCTTGACGAGTAAAGGCCGCTCTATGTGCTTCCAATGTATAACGCGCAGCCTGAGGTGTTGTTACCGCAAGTTCTGAGAGATCTTCATGCGCCCCACCAGGAACGGGTACTTCGGTACCAATTACATAAATCAGGTCGCAGCACCCAAACTTCTCGTAACAAGTACGCTCAGCAACTACCGCAAGCCTAGCTGCACGCTCGGCAACCACTTCATCACTGAGTGATAAAGGGTCATCGGAACAAGCCATACTGCAGTCAAGATGGATTTTTTTGAAACCTGCTGCCACATACGTGGCAATGAGTGTTTCCGCATGTGTCATGGCTTCGGAAGCTGAAAGCCCTTGCCATCGGTTTGGACCCAAGTGATCTCCACCCAGGATCACCATCTCATGCGCAACACCACAGTGATCTGCCAGCAGATATAAACGCTCGCGAAAATCTGCTGGCGTCATGCCGGTATAGCCACCGAATTGATCCACTTGATTAGAGGTTGCCTCCACAAGCAGGACACTTCCTTCTTTCTTGGCCAGCATTAGTGCTGCTTCTAGCACTAACGGGTGAGCAGAACACACAGAGGTGATGCCGACAGTTTCCCCGTTCTTGTTTCTTTCTATTAACTGAGCGATACCTTTCACTTACCCTCCAATGCCACAAAATTAAACTGCAGCGAAATTTCATTTCTTTTCCAGAAAGGTAACCCCATTAAAAACAAAACGAAACGAAAGAGGGTGAATTTTATGAGACAGATCACGAAAAACACAAGGAAAGGAAAGGTGTTTGACTAAAGTGACTTTTCTGTCACAAAAGCGTAAGGTTAAGGCTTGATTTGCATTGCCCTCTAAGCGTTAATACGCAAAATGCAATAAAGTGAAAGTCCATGTGCAACCCGGACAACCAATGCGGACAGAGCGGAATAATGCAAATTACCGAGAAAAGTACTATCGGCACCAGTGAACGCCGTGAGCGTATCATCCAGCAACTACGTAGCCATGGCAGCGTACAAGTCAATGACTTATCAGCACAGTTTCAGGTGTCTACCGTCACCATTCGCAACGATCTGGCTTTCCTCGAAAAACAAGGAATAGCTGTACGCGCCTATGGTGGCGCTCTGTTGTGTGAACCCAATCAGGCGGTGCCCGAACGAACCATTGCCGACAAAAGCGTGCTCAACACGCCGGTCAAACAACGGATCGGCGCACTGGCGGCCACACTGGTGCCGTCCGGCTGTCGTCTTATCCTCGATTCGGGTACAACCACGCTGGAGGTGGCCCGTCATCTGCGCGAGCACCAGGAGATCCTGGTGATGACCAACGGCATGAACGTGGCCAATGCACTGCTGGAGGCAGAGGGGGTCGAGCTGCTGATGACCGGCGGCCACCTGCGCCGCAAGTCGCTCTCGTTTTATGGTGCGCAGGCCGAACAATCCCTGCAAAACTACCATTTTGACCTGCTATTTCTTGGGGTGGATGGCATCGACCTCGAGCGCGGTGTCAGTACCCATCATGAAGAAGAAGCACGCCTTAACCGCTGCATGTGCCAAGTTGCCAAGAAAATCATCGTGGTCACCGACTCCAGCAAATTCCGCCGATCCAGCCTACACAGAATTATTGAGACACCGCGTATCAACACACTAATCACCGATGATGCAATACCAGCAGAACTACTGAGAGGTTTGCATGATGCAGGGATTGAGGTATTGCTGGTGCCAGCGGACCCCCAATAATTCAGGCTGGATTGCGCTAGCCCCCGGACGCCACTGTCAGGTTCACACCGATACTCATACAGTCACCTCTGACGAGTAAGCGCAAACCGGGGTGGCCAGCTGGGTGATTGGCATTGGCGACATGACTCTGGGGCTTCTGACAGACGCCCCCCCCTCATCGAGCCGGTCGAGCATCAGGAAGGCGCACTCACTGGCTAGAGTGAGCAGCTCTGTTGGCAAGCCGAGCACTCACTCGGCCTGACCGCGCTAGTCAGTCGGCAGATGGTCCCCCGCTCAAACAGCAACTGTTCCAGAGTGCTTGTATTGGCTTCCCCACCCAAACCCCATCACATTTATCCAGAACGCCCTCATAAATCAGCGGGTATTGCCCGGAAGCATCTGCAATCAGATCTATCCTGAAATTGTCACCATGTGATGCACACAGGGTCGTTCTGTTATGTCGCTGCAAGTTGTTCGCCGTTCCTTGGACGAAGGGCTTGCGATGTCGGGGGAGCATTCAAGTGAGTAAGCGCAAAATCGAAAAAAAGGGCAAAAAAACACCTGCCTCAAGCAATAAAATCACGGTGTTGTCTCCAGATCAGCGCAGGGCTCAAGGTAAAGCGCTGCGCGACAAGGTGCCTCGCAGTACCCATGCGGGCTGGACATCGCCAGCCGATCGGCGCGATCCCATTGACATACTGATTGAATCCAATCGCGGCCGAGTGCCTGAACTAATCCCGATCCGTTTTGGCCGGATGCTCGAATCTCCGTTTGCCTTTTTCCGCGGATCGGCGGCCATCATGGCGGCCGATCTTGTTCATACCCCGGTGTCGGGCGTATTCGTGCAGGCCTGCGGTGATGCTCACCTGATGAACTTCGGTGGCGTTGCAACCCCGGAGCGTCAGATCAATTTTGATATCAACGACTTCGATGAAACCCTGCCGGCGCCATGGGAGTGGGATTTGAAGCGATTGGCCGCGAGCATCGTCATTGCTGCACGTCATCTTGAACTGTCGGAAAGCGCGGCCGCCAAGGCGACCAAGGCATCTGCCAGAGCCTATCGAGAGCGGATGATGGATTACTCGTCCATGCGTGCATTGGATATCTGGTATGACCGGGTAACCCTCGACGATGTATTGGCAGAAGCCCCCAATGAAGAGGTGCGCACGCGCATCATGAAACGTATTCAGAAAGCGCAGGAAAGCAGTTCATCCGAGGTGATTTTCCTGAAACTGGCCGAATTCGATGATGAGCAACCACGGATCAAAGACAATCCCCCGCTCATATTCCATGTCATTCAGGAAACTGGCGAAGGGTTCGACCATCAAGCAGCGCTGACAACCTATCGCAACTCATTACCCGAACACATCAGACGACTCTTTGATCGTTTCCAGCTATGCGATGTAGCAGCCAAAGTTGTCGGCGTGGGAAGCGTTGGCACCCGCTGCCTCGTCTCTTTGTTTATGGCCGCTGACAACGACCCCTTATTTTTGCAGGTCAAGGAGGCTCGTCCATCCGTCCTCGAACCCTATGCAGGGAAAAGCCAGCATGCCAACCATGGCGAGCGCATTGTCGCAGGGCAACGGCTCATGCAAGCGGCAACCGACATCTTTCTCGGTTGGACCCTTGCCCAAAATGGCCAGCACTTTTATTTCAGGCAGCTCAGGGATGTCAAAATCAGCGCGATTATTGAGGGGTGGGATGCCGAACTACTGTCGATTTACGGCACCTTGAGCGCCAGGGTACTGGCTCGCGCCCATGCACGTTCGGGAGATGCCGGATTGATAGCTGGCTACATGGGGAGCAGTCCGTCGTTTGATGAGTCAATTTGTGAATTTGCCGTTGAGTATGCCGATCAGGTTCGCCGGGATTACCGCGAGTTCGTCAAGGCAGTCCACCAGGGTCGACTGGAGGCTCTGCGCGATCCGGTGTAGCCAGTGGCTCATCGGCAAGCAGCTGACGCCCCAAGGTGCAGGTTCAGTGAAACGGAGCACAACGGGCGTCACCTTGCAGACAATCGCGATTTAGGCATCCAAAAGACACATGGGCGGGGCTTAAAAAGCAAAGACGGGGCATGGAATATAATTTAGCAAAACAATGGGTTAGCTTCGCTTAGAAGCTAACCCATTGTTTTATATGGTGCCGATAAGGGGAATCGAACTCCTGACCTTCGCATTACGAATGCGCTGCTCTACCAACTGAGCTATACCGGCTTGTTGCCATCCACATTCATGAAAAATGGCCGGCGTGTCAATCGAGCCAACTCGATTTTATGAGTTGGCTCATGATGTTAGCACTCTTAGAGATCGACAAACTCGGGGATGTGAGCGCGGCCGCGGCTTTCGAGGAAATCGAGCAGGGCGCGGGGAGAGCGCACCAGGATCCGCTCTTGCGGGAAGCCCGCTTCGGTCACCAGACGGTGACAATGGTCAAAATCGCCGAGGCTGAAAGCGACGTGAGAATCGGATCCGAAAGTGAGATAGGCCCCAAGATCTCGCGCAGCTTCGACGATAGCGCGGCAGTTGCTTTCGCTACCCGGACGAGAGTGAATAAAGGAGGAGTTGTTGATCTCCAGCGCCACCCGATAGTCGGCCGCCGCCTTGACCACCGCCTGAATGTCGATGGGAAATGCGGGGTTGCCCGGGTGGCTGATCATGTCGACCCGGCCGCTCTTGATGGCGTTGATCATCGCCTGGGTATGGGTGGCCTGATCGCAGGGAGGGAATACCTGCTCATGAAAGCCCGCCATGATCATGTCGAGGCGCGATTCGTAACGTTCGGGGAAGTCGATCTCCCCTTCCAGGTTTTTGATGTTGGCTTCGATACCCCGCAGGATCCCGACTCCATCCACCACTCTTGGCAGTATTGGCAAGTTGGCAAAGTGCCAGACATGAGGGGCATCGGCCATCTCGGGGCCGTGATCCGTGGTGGCAAATAACTTGATCCCCTTGGCCCTGGCTATCGGCAGATAGTCGTGGATGGTGCTGTAGGCATGGGTACTGGCAATGGTGTGAGTATGGGTATCGACCGGGTACTTCATCTTCTCTCCCCTTTAGATATTAAGGGAGCAGCATAACAAAGAGCGGCAGCTTGGGCCACGCTAGTGCTTGCCACACTTTGTCACAAAATACCGCGAAGCTGACATAGTCTGAGAGTTCCCGGCTGGCATACTGCCCCCGTCGATACATGCCTGAACTCGCATCGACAGTTTGCCGTCAGGATGACGCGAACTCACTTTCCCCACCGTCGCGCCCTGCGGCGGTTTTTTTTGCCTGCAAACCGCAAACCAGTAACAAACGTGCAAAAAAAGGCCCAACTAGCATGGTGCAGGTTGGGCGAGACTTAATGTTTAATTGCAGTGGCATAGATATAGAGTCCTGCTTTTTGACTAAGTTCCACCCACTTTGCTTTTTTCATCGAAAAACATTCCGCTAACACTCATTCACATTCTCTTGACACTTCACGTTATGAAACGTACTTTTTAAACATTCGTTTAAGTGAGGTGTCCAGTGAGTAAAATCGATACCAAAAACCGTATTCTCGATGCCGCTGAAGTGCTGTTTGCCGAGCGGGGATTCGCCGATACCTCTTTGCGTCTGATCACCAGTGAGGCCGACGTCAATCTGGCGTCGGTGAACTATCACTTCGGCTCCAAAAAGGAGCTGATCCAGGCGGTGCTCGATCGCTATCTGAGCCTGTTTATGCCGGATCTGGATGCCCGCCTGCGGGTGCTGATGGAGCAGGATCAGCTGACCCTGCTGCAACTGTTTGAAAGCTTTGTCGAACCGCTGATGAAACTCTCGGCGGTGCGGGCCAACGGCCCGGCCATCTTCATGCAGTTGCTGGGGCGCGGCTATATCGACAGCCAGGGTCACCTGCGCCGCTTTATCACCGCCCACTACGGTCCCATTCTGATGCGGATCACCCAGGCGATCTCCAAGGCCAATCCGGCCCTGTCGCCAGCGGATCTCTTCTGGCGCCTGCACTTCACCCTGGGCACCGTCGTGTTCACCATGGCCTCCGCCGATGCGCTGCGCGACATCGCCCTGGCCGACTTTGGCCAGCAGCTCGATGTGGAAGGGCTGGTGCGCAACGTTATTCCTTATCTGGCGTCCGGAGTCGGGGCGCCCGTGGAGTCGACCAGGCTTTCCCTGGCCGTGTAACAACCAACAATAAATCAACGGAAACAGTGAAATAGAAGGAACTTCGGTATGATCACATTGCTTGTCCTGCTGGTGCTGGCGATAGCCGTTGTGCTCGGCGTGCCCTCCATCCGTAAAAAGGTGGTAACCCGTCCGGTGTTCGGCATCTTCAAAAAGATACTGCCGCCCTTGTCAGCTACCGAGCGGGAGGCCATGGAAGCCGGCTCCGTCTGGTGGGATGGCGAGTTGTTTCGCGGCAACCCCGACTGGAAAAAACTGCACGGTTACGGCAAGGCCGAACTGAGCGCCGAAGAGCAGGCCTTTATCGACAATCAGGTCGAAACCCTGCTCGCCATGGTTGATGACTTCAAGATCGTCAACGAAACCAAAGACCTGCCGGAGCCGGTGTGGGACTATCTGAAGAAGGAAGGCTTCTTCTCCCTGATCATCCCGAAGTCCTACGGCGGCCGCGAGTTCTCGGCGATTGCCAACTCCACCATCGTCACCCGCATTGCCACCAAGAGCCTGAGCGTGGCGGTCACCGTCATGGTGCCCAACTCCCTCGGCCCGGGCGAGCTGCTGATGCACTACGGCACCCAGGCCCAGAAAGATTTCTGGCTGCCGGGGCTGGCCAATGGCAAAGAGGTGCCCTGCTTCGCCCTGACCGGGCCGGAAGCGGGCTCCGATGCGGGCGCCATCCCTGACAAGGGGATCGTCTGCAAGGGGATGCACAAGGGTGAAGAGGTGCTGGGTATTCGCCTCAACTGGAACAAGCGCTACATCACCCTGGCGCCGCGCGCCACCGTGCTGGGGCTGGCGTTCAAACTCTATGACCCGGAAAAACTGCTCGGTGACAAGGAAGAGCTGGGCATCACTTGCGCGCTGATCCCCACCAGCCACCCGGGCGTGCGCGTCGGCGATCGCCACTACCCCATGGGTCTGGCGTTCCTGAACGGCCCGACCTTCGGCAAGGATGTGTTCATTCCGCTGGACTGGATCATAGGTGGCCCGGATTACGCTGGCCGCGGCTGGCGCATGCTGGTGGAGTGCCTCTCAGCCGGGCGCGGCATCTCGCTGCCTGCCCTTGGCACCGCCTGTGGTCACATGGCGAGCCGCACCGTGGGCGCCTACTCCTATGTGCGCAAGCAGTTCGGCATGTCCATCGGCAAGTTTGAAGGGGTGCAAGAGGCGCTGGCTCGCATCGGCGGCCTCACCTATCAGCTGGAAGGGGCCCGTCGTATGACCGCAGGTTCGCTGGACTTGGGTCAGGCACCAGCCATCGTCACCGCGATTTCCAAGTACCACATGACCGAAATGGCGCGCCAGATCATGGATGACTCCATGGACATCCACGCCGGTCGTGCCATCCAGCTCGGTCCGAAAAACTACACCGGCTACGCCTACATGGGTATTCCGGTCGCCATCACGGTGGAAGGGGCCAACATCCTGACCCGCAACCTGATGATCTTCGGGCAAGGCGCCACCCGCTGCCACCCGTACGTGTTTGCCGAGCTGGAAGCAGCGGCCGATACCGACGTGGAGCGCGGTCTCGAGAAGTTCGACGCCCTGCTGATGAAGCACATCGCCTTCGGCGCCGGCAACTTCTTCGGTTCCCTGTTCCAGGGGCTGACCCTGGGTCAGTTCAACAGCGCGCCGGTAGCCGGTGAAACCGCCCGCTACTACAAGCAGCTCTCTCGCATGAGTAAAGGGCTGGCCCTGTGCGCCGATGTCTCCATGCTGATGCTGGGTGGCGATCTCAAGCGCAAGGAGATGATTTCCGCCCGTCTGGGTGACGTGCTGAGCCACCTCTATCTGGCCTCCGCCACCCTCAAGCATTACGAGGATCAGGGCCGTATGGTCTCCGATCTGCCGTTCGTGCAGTACGCGGTGGAGCGCAACCTCTATCTGATTGGCAAGGCGTTCGAGGGCTTCTTCCAGAACTTCCCGAACAAGGTGGTGGGGGCCGTACTCAAGCGCGTGGTGTTCCCGTTTGGCGTCGGTTACAAGATGCCGGCCGACGATCGCTGCCATGCCATCTGTCTGGCCATGATGAAACCGGGCGAGTTCCGCGACCGTCTGACGGCGCTGTGCTACGTCGGCAAAGACGAGGCGGATCCGGTCGGTCTGATGGAGCGTGCCTTCCAGGCCATGGTCGCCGTGCAGCCCTACGAGAAGAAACTGGTGCAGGCCCAGAAAGAGGGCAAACTGCCCCGCAAACTGGCGCTGCCGGAGCTGGTTGCCGCTGCGCTGGCCGGTTCCATCCTGAGCAAGGACGAAGCGGACAAACTGCTGGCCGCCGATGCCCTGCGCTACGAAGCGATTCAGGTAGACAACTTCGCCCCGGGCGAGCTGGAAGGCTTCTCCCAGCAACCAAACAAGGTCGAGCACGCCGCCTGATCCCCTGGCAAACCTGCACCAAACCGGCCCTCGTGGCCGGTTTTTTTGTTTGTTAACCATGCATTTACAAGCTGGGAGAATTCCAGTTAAATGCTTGAGTCCCTGTTGCAGGGGCTTTGGAAGCAAGGCCAGCGGAATGGCCGATAACAACAACTCAGGAAGAGTGAATGAACCTCGCCAAAACGGCGATCGAACGCCCCATCTGGGTGGCGGTCTCGATCGTGCTGATTTTCCTGCTGGGCTTGCTCAGCATCCGGGGACTGCCGATCCAGCTGTTCCCCGACATCGACCGTCCACACCTCAACATCTCGGTGAGCTGGCGTTCAGCCTCGCCGCAAGAGATGGAGTCGGAGATCACTGACCCCATCGAGCAGGAGATGCAGGGGATTCAGGGGCTCAAGAGCCTCACCAGCGAGAGTTATCCCGGCTTTACCGAAATCGACATGGAGTTTGCCCTCGGCACCGACATGCAACGGGCCCAGCTCGATGTAATTTCGCGACTGAACCGGGTCTCGGGATTGCCGGACAAGATTGGCGGCCCCTACGTCAACAACTACAGCAGCAACGATACCCTCACCTTCTTCTTCATCCAGCAACTGCCCGGCGCCAAAGGGGTGATCGATGTCCATCAGGCGTTGATCGAGGCGCGGGTCAAACCCGAGCTGGAGCGCATCGAAGGGGTCTCGACGGTCGCGATCGAGGGGATCAACGAGCGCCAGATCCAGATCCGCTTCGACCCCTATCGCGCCGCCGAGCTGGGGGTGGAGATCCCGGTGCTGGCCAGCCGCGCCACCACCGGCTGGGACGTGTCGGCCGGTACCCTCGACATCGGTCGCTGGGAGTACAAGCTGCGCTTCGCCGGTCGCTACGATGTCGAGACGCTGGGGGACAAGGTGGTGGACTGGCGCGATGGCCTGCCCATCTATCTTCGGGATGTGGCGGAGGTAAGGGTGGCCAGGGAAGAGAACCCGGTGCTGCGGATCCAGAACGGCAATACAGCCATCGCCGCCCAGATCTTCAAGGAGAGCGGTGCCAATGCCCTGGCCTCCCTTGAGGCGATCAAGGCCCGGGTGAACGAGCTCAACCGCGAGGTGCTGGAACCGGTCGGGCTGCACATGGAGCAGTCGTTCGATGCCTCCCTATACATCAATCGCGCCGTCAGCATGGTCACCGCCAATCTGGGGCTCGGGGTGCTGCTCTCCTGCGCCATCCTCTGGCTCTTCCTGCGTCAGCTCAAGGCGACCCTGATGATTGCCCTCGCCATCCCCATCAGCATCATGCTCACCTTCTGCCTGCTCAAGGTGATGGATCGCACCCTCAATATCATCTCGCTGGCGGGCATCGCCTTTGCCGTCGGCATGGTGCTCGATGCCGCCATCGTGGTGCTGGAGAGCATCTACCGGCGCCACGAGCGGGGGGATTTGAGCAAGGCGGAAGCGGCGCTCGAAGGTACCCGTCAGGTGTGGACGGCGCTGGTGGCCTCTACCCTCACCACGGTCGCCATCTTCCTGCCGGTGCTGCTGCTCAACGATGTGGAGGGTCAGCTGTTTGCCGATCTGGCGCTGACCATCGCCTGCGCCGTGACAGTCTCCATGCTGGTCGCCGTCACCGTGCTGCCTGCGGTGGCGGCGCGCTGGATGGGACATGAAACGCTGACCGATCCCTATGAATCGCTGTGGCAACGCACTACCCGTCACGTGATCCGCTGGACCTCGACCTCACGCCAGCGCTGGACGGTCATCACCCTGATGATGAGCCTGCCGGCACTGGCCACCTGGGCGCTGCTGCCCAAGATGGACTATCTGCCGGACGTGAAACGGGACGCGGTGGATGTCTGGATGAACTTCACCCCCGGGGTCAACCTCAAGGCCCAGCGCGAAGAGGTGATCGATACCCTGATCGCCCGCCTCGCCCCCTACATGAAGGGGGAGAAAGAGCCTGCCCTCAAGAATTACTACATCTTGCGCTACCCGGGGGGCGCCCAGATTGGCGTGCGCCCCAAGGACGAGACCCGCATCAAGGAGCTGGAGAGCCTGTTGATGAAACAGCTGCTGGTGGGCATTCCCGACACCCGGGTGTTCGGCGGTCAGGGGTCGCTGTTTGGCGGCTTTGACAGCGAGAACGGCGTCTCCCTGCTGCTGCAGGGGGGCAACCTGCCCGAGCTCTATCAGGCGGCCCGAGCCAGCATGGGGATCCTCAGCAAGGACTTGCCGGGAGCACAGATCCGGCCTGAGCCGAGTCTCGACTTCACCGCCCCCGAGCTCAAACTGGTGCCGCAAGATCGGCGTCTCGCCGAAGTGGGTTGGGATCGCACGCCCTTGCCCACCATCATCCAGACCTTTGGCGACGGCTTGCGGGTCGGCGAGTATTTCGACGGCGAGGATCGGCTCGACATCATGCTGATGGGGCAGAGCTCCGCCAATCCGGACGAACTGAAGGCAGTGCCGCTGGCAACCCCCTCCGGGCGCATCGTCCCCCTTGGCGAGCTGCTGCGGGTGGAGCACGACATGGGCCCGGCCAGCATCTTCCGGGCCGATGGGCGGCGCAGCATCATCCTGCAGATAGCCCCCCCGGCGGGCATGACCATGGAACAGGTGATCGACACCCTGAAAAACCGCAGTTTTGCTGCCATCCGGCCCCTGCTACCCGCCGGTGGCGAGCTGCAGATCGCAGGCAACGCCGACAGCCTGCAACAGGCGCTCGACAATCTGGGGACCATCTTCCTGTTCGCCGTGGTGATCCTGCTGGTGCTGCTGTGGGGGGTGTTTGCCTCCCTCAAGGATGCCCTGCTGGTGCTGCTCACCCTGCCCCTTGCCTCGGTTGGCGGCGTGCTGGCACTGCAGCTGAGCGGGCTGCTGGTGCCGCTGCCGATGGATCTGCTCACCATCATCGGCTTTGTCATCCTGCTGGGACTGGTGGTCAACAACGCCATCCTGCTGGTGCATCAGACCCGCACCGCAGAGCGGGAAGGCATGAGCCGTCAGCTGGCGGTGGCCGATGCCCTGCAAAGCCGGATGCGCCCCATCGCCATGACCAGCCTCACCAGCATCTTCGGCATGCTGCCGCTGATGCTGAGCCCGAGCGAAGGAAGCGAAATTTACCGCGGGCTCGCCACCGTCATTGTCGGCGGCATGAGCTGCAGCACCCTGTTTACCCTGATCCTGTTGCCTGCCTTCCTGCGTCTCGGGGAGCAGGTGACAATCCCACAACCCCTGCGCCAGCGGGCCTGAGCAAGGAGCTCATCGATGACACATATGATTACCCGAATGTTGGCTGGCGCGGCGCTGATAGCGGGCTGCGCGCTACCGGTCCTGGCCGATCAGGGCAAGATGGTGACCCTGGCGGATGTGACCCAAGGGGATGCGGCCGCCAATATCTGGGTCAGCGGCACGGTGGCGAGTCGCCAGCAGGCGGCGCTCAGCGCCGAAGTGAGTGGCCGGGTGGAGTGGATCGCCGAATTTGGCAGCTTTGTCAAAAAAGGGGATGAGCTGCTGCGCCTCGACAGCGCGGCGCTGCGCCTCTCGCTGGAGCAGGCTCGCGCCGAGCAGGCGAAATGGCAGAGCAACCTGCGTTTCGCTCGCGCCGAATCCCAACGGATCACCCGGCTGCACCAGCAAAAGAGCGCCTCCCAAAGCCAGTACGACAAGGCCAGCTACGATGTGGAGCAGGCCGCGCTGGCCGAGCGGCTGGCTGCCATACAGGTGAACCAGATTGAGGAACAGCTGCGCCGCAGCCACATCTATGCCCCGTTCGATGGCGTGGTGAACAACCACTTCATCCAGCCCGGCGAGCATGTGGACGCGGGCGAGCAGGCGCTGGAGCTGGTCAACCCGGATCAGCCGGATATCCGCCTGCAAGCCCCCATCCTCTGGGCCCAGCAGCTGGCGCCGCAAACCCGGCTGCGGGTGGAGGGGGAGCAGTTGAGCGGTCACGGCGTCTATTACCAGCGGGCTGCCAGCGCCGATCCCAAATCGAGGCTGATCGAGCTGCGCCTCAAACCGGAAGCGGGCAACTTCATCATCGGCTCGCCGGTGCGGGTTGCCCTGCCACTGGGGGAGCAGCAGAGCATGCTGCTGCCCCGGGATGCTCTGGTGCTTGGCACCGATGGCAGCGTGGTCTATCAGGTGGCGCGAAGCGGCAAGGCGCTCAAGGTGAATCGGGTGCCGGTCACCGTGCTGTTTGGCGACAGCCAGCAGGTGGCGGTGAGCGGCGCCCTCAAGCAGGGGGATCGGGTGGTGGTGCGCGGCGCGGGCAGCCTTCAGGATGGCGACACCATAGCGCTGTTCAAGGGGTAACCACGCCTGACGCAGGCTGGCCAATCTTTGCCCGCTTGACCCGGGACATACAGCCAAACGGGCCACAGTTTGCTATCTTGGCGGCCATCACTCGCGTTTAGAGCAATCAACACCCATGAGCATTATTTTGGGCATCGATCCGGGTTCGCGGATCACCGGATACGGGGTTATCCGGGTCGTGGGCGGCAAGGCCGAATACTTGGGCTCTGGCTGCATCCGCACCGATTGCGGCGAGCTGCCGGAGCGCCTCAAGCAGGTCTATGACGGGGTATGCGAGATCATCACCCAGTTCAAGCCCACCGAGTTTGCCATCGAGCGGGTCTTTATGGCCCGCAACGCCGACTCGGCCCTGAAACTGGGGCAGGCCCGGGGCAGCGCCATCGTCGCCGCGGTCAACGCCTATCTGCCGGTGAGCGAATACTCCGCCACCCAGATCAAGCAGGCGGTGGTCGGCACCGGCGGCGCCGCCAAGGAGCAGGTGCAGCACATGGTGACCCATCTGCTGAAACTCTCCGCCACCCCGCAGGCGGATGCGGCAGATGCCCTCGGCGTCGCACTCTGCCACCTGCACACCCGCCAGAGCCTGATTAAGATGGCAGGCCGCGCCAGCAGCTCGGTACGCGGCCGCTATCGCTAAGCCCTTGCTTGCCCGCACGGCTCACCTCTGTATCGCTAAATAAAAAAACCGCCCCGGATATCCGGGGCGGTTTTGTTTGGCCGTTTTGTTTGACCGCTTAGCGGGCCGAGACGGTGATGCTGGCGAGATCGATCAGATTGACCGCTCCCTTTTGACCGCCTGCATCGTTGTAGGTGTCGTTCGCCTTCAGGTAACTCATGTTGTAAAAATCGCTCACCCGGATGTCATACTCCCCGGCGGGCAAATCCACCACGAACGGCGTCGAGTCACGCAGCGGTTTGAGGTCGCCCTCTTTCATCACATGGGGCATCTGCACCATGCCGCTGGCGACAACCTGGCCACCGCTCACCACCGAGATCCGTTTCACCCCGTTGGTCACCCCCAGATTGATAGCATGCTGGGCATTGCTGTATTGCAGGCGAATGGTGCGCTTGCCATCGAGCTTGACCCCCTGCACCAACAAGCTGTCGTCGGGGCGGCCCCAATCCTTGAGATGAGGGACAGGAATGCTCCCATCGGCGGCGCTCACGCTGCCGGTATGGGAGACATTGGCCGCATCGATGGCGATATGTTGCTGCGCAGGCTGATAGCAAACCGGCTTGGCATGATGGGAGCGGTTTCCGGACTCCGGATAGACCGCCTCGGCACTGTAGCAATAGGCCTGGCCCGGCTGTAACACCATGTCGTCGACCCAGTTGGTCGCACGATCCAGCCCGGAGGCCACCAGTTTGCCATCCCGATAGATGTTGTAGCTGAGCGCCCCCTTGTTGACATGGTCCTGCAGGGCAACAACCAGCTTGCCACTCTGCTCGCTAACCCCGAGCAGGGTCGGCTCGGTCGGTGCGAATACCTGACGATTCTCGACATCCAGCGGCGCCACATCCTTGATCAGGCGGATCCCCTGATCATCAGCCACGGCAGCACCGAGCGTCACCTCAATCCGGTTGCTAGGGGCCAGCATGCCTTCACTGATCTGCTCCCCCACCGGGGCGCCATTGAGGGTAATGCCGCGCACCGGATAGTAACTGCCCCCCCCGCCCTGCTCCGGCAGGTGCAGCACGATATCGATCTGCTTGCCACGGTAGTTGAGCCCCTTGAGCGCGACCTCGGGCTTGGCCCCCATCAGCTTGTGCAGGTGAGCGGTGACAAACGGCTTGATCCGGATCCCACCCTCTTCCACTTTGTAGCCGAAGGTAGTGTCGGTCACCATGCCAAGGTAGCCCCCGACAGACCAGAGCTGACGCTGGGAGTTGATCACCGGCCCGGTCAAATCGGGATGAGTCAGATCCATCAGGGAGGGCTGACCAGAGAGCCACTCGAGGTTCTCCATGTTGGAGAGGTTCAGCGCGGCACCGCGCATCAGGGAGTCGATATGGTGATCGACCACGGCAACGTTCTGCACCATGGCCGCCGCCTTCAGCCCGTAGGCGGAGACAAAGGGCCAGATGGCGCGGTTATGGTAAACCGGCATATCGGGTTGCTGCGGGAAGTAGACCGGCGCGCCATAAGGGCCCATGGGATAGCGACTGATGATCTCTTTGGCCTGCGCCTCATCGGCAACACCGGCCAGAATGGCGAGGGATTCCCCCAGCAGATCGAACTTGTAGGCCGGGCTCTGATCGGTACTGGTATTGATCAGGCTGGCATACATCTTCTCGTCCGCCAGCCAGAAAGCGCGATTGATCGCCAGTTTCAGCTCACCCGCCCACTGGCTATAGCGGCTTGCCAGCTCATCGCGCCCCAGTTCGACCGCCACCCGCGCCGCCAGCAGCAACCCCTGATAGTGGGTCACGTTGGTGGAGAGGGATTTGCTCATACCGATGTGGGCGATATCGGCGGTGATCCAATTGGCATAGGTCTGGTCGCGCCAATCGAGGAAGGATTGCTCGCCGACATAGAGACCATCTGCACTATCGAAGGCGGCCAGACGATCACTCTCTATGGTGTTGCTCAGCCCTTCAAACACCTCGGGCAAGAACGCACTGCGCTCGGCATCAGGCAGGGCAGCCAACACCCGCTCGGCCCCCAGGGCCCAGCTCATGCGATCGGTACTGATGGGCCAGCTGCCCCCGGTACCGGTATCCTGAATGATCTGGCGTCCTTGCGGGATCAAGCTGTCCAGATCGCTTTTCAGCTCAGATCTGAAATCCGATAGCTTGAATCGCAGGGAGTTGCGAGCACGCAGGGGATCAAGCGCCCCCAGCCCCAGATCGGTGGCGTAGGAGAGATCCCGCGTCCAGACGTAATGCCACTTGGCGCCGGTTTCAAAGCAGTCGCACGGGATCGCCTGCCCACCGTTATAACTGCCATCCTTGACCTGAGCCACGCTGTTCTGGCGCATCTCGTGAGCAGCCAGCGCAAACAGGGCATCAAACACCATGTTGCCGGAGCGCAGGCGGGGCAGATCGGACTGCTCCTGATAGGTGGTAAAGTTCTCGCCCGGATCACGCAACTCCTGAGTGGTCGACTGCGCATAGCTACGATACTCGTCACTGGCCTGCTTGACCGAGAAAGTTGCCGTTTCCGTCACCCCCGGTTTATAGGTCTCATACTCGCGCTTCTCGATCAGCTCATGCCCTTCATGGGGATTGATCATGCCAAGGTCACCCTCCCCTGCGACGCTGACCTGCAACAGGGGGGCGTTTTCATCCTGGCTGGCATCCAGCAGGAACTTGTAATACCCCTCCTGCTCTACCCGCACGGTTGCCAGCTGGCACTGGGCATCGCAGCGCTGCATCTTGACCGGGTTGTTCAATGCAATGACGCCATTGAGCCCAAAACCGATCCCCTCCTGCGCGGAGGCAATCTTTATCTTGTGTTCACCCGCCGTCAGCTTGGCCACCATCACATACTGCTTGTCTCCCTGATAGACCATCTGCAGGACGGGCTCCAGATTGCCATCAATCCCTTTCAGATAGAGGCTCTCGCTGTAATTGGGGTCATCACGCACCATTGAAAACTCGATGGCCGGTGCCGCCAGATCGGCATTGGTCACCTTGACCTGAATGTCGAGCAACCCCTTTTCAGTCACCACCAGACGGTTGTTCTGCCCATTGTTCTGGTAGTACATGGGATAGACCTGACCGGGGAAGATGCTGGTCTCCTTGCGGGAGTCCGCAGAGAAATCGGGATATTTGGTCCACTCGGGGCCAGCCACTTTGAAGGGGGACATCCCCGAGTTCATCTTCAGGTTGTCCAGACGATAGACCCCATCCTTGAAGGTCAGTTTGAACTTGTCCTCACGGCCCCAGCCGCTAAATTCGCCAACCATATAGAGATCAAAATCCCAGGGCGCCTTCACCTCCGGTTTGACCCCATTATCGCTACCGCTGGATGAGCTGTCGTTACAACCGGACAAAAGAATCCCGCCGCAGCATAACGCTACGGATAAAGCCAATGGACGAATTTTCATATTTTCCCTTCGTTACTTTTTTGTTTTGTTATTGAAACAGCATTGAGTAAAACCGTTTTTGCCAGTCTACGTGGTCAGCATTCGCCAGAAAAATAGACCACGTCACCATTGGCATAGATAACATCTATAACCAGATGAAATTACGTGATCCCTCGCACCAAACCGGCTATCAGGCGGTAAAAATGAATTGAATACAACGTGAAGGGAGCCACATAAAAATAGCCGGTCAGTGAAGGGGGATAATTGACAGCCCATGGTGATTACACTAGTTTGGCGCACCACCTGCTTATGACCGGACGCCATATTCGTGGACAAGCATCTAAGACAATTTATTGAAGTGGCCACCCACAAAAATGTCAGTCTGGCAGCCAGGAAAATGGGACTCAGCCAGCCGACGCTGACACACAACATGAAAAAACTTGAGGAGAGTCTGGGAACGACCTTGCTGATCAGACACGCCAGCGGCGTGACACTTACCGCAGCCGGAGAGCTGCTGCTGGAGCAGGCGCGCGTGATGCAACGGATCTACGATGACACTCTCCGGCAGCTGGCCAGCCTGCGCGAGCGCACTGCGCGGCCGCTAAACGTGGGCACCGGACATGCGTGGTGGCAACCGGTATTGCAACCTGTCACCGCCCGCTATCAACAGGCCAACCCATCCTGCGCCATCAATATTGAAGTCGGCAACCATCTGCGCCTGCTCGATCTGCTGCTCGGCAATCATATCGATCTGTTTCTCGGACATGAAATTCACGGGCTGGCCAAAAATTACAGCCTGATATTTATCCCGCTATTTCTTTCTCACGATGGGGTATTTGTCAGAGCGGGTCATCCCCTCACAGGGAAAATATGCAGCAAACAGGATCTGGTGGATTATCCCAGCCTGCTGGTGACACCGGATGAGGAAAAATATCTGCATCTGGTCGATGACTTGGCGAGAAAAAAACAGGAACGCGCCGCTATGAAGCTGAATGACAAAATCATTTACAGCAGCAACTCCCTGCTCACCAGTATTGATATTGTCAATAGCAGCAATGCTGTCATGCCTTATCCTGTGAGCATGGCTGGTTATTTTTCCCGCTTCGGTATCTGCCCGCTGCAAATGGGCGAAGAGTACAACAAGGGGACTATCGGAATTTATATTCCCCGCGAAAAGATTGATGAGCCCCACATTCAGATGTTATGCCAAGACATTCAGGCCCAAATCATTCGCAATGGAGCCCTGATCTCCACGTTCTGAACCCAAGTTCAGTTTTCAAGCCCGACAAGAATCTGCCAGATGGCGGCTAGCACAACGATGGGGCCGACAGCAGACTATCCGCTACCGGTCCATCCGGTGATGACACCGCCCTCTAACCGATTTCTGCACTCACCCCGGCGAGTCGAGCCTGCTGTTCACCACGCTTTTCCAGCGCCGAGCTCATGGCGAGGGAGAGCGCCTCCAGCTGGCCGTCGAGGCTGGCATCGATGATCCCCACCTCGGTCTCGAGAATGCAGCCTCCCTGATCGAGGCGGGCATCGGCGGAGATCTCGAGATAGCCGATTTCGGGGAAATCCTTGTGCACCCGGGCGATCTGGTCGCGCACCGCCTGCACCTGCTCGGGGTGAACCCGTATCGTCACCTGCTTCTGGTTGCTCACCAGCGAGAGCGCCTCGCGCACCACCTTGAGGGTGAGCGCCACCTGATCGTAATCGTGCAGGATCTTGCGCACCGCCTGCAGCACCACCTCGCTCATCTGCTGCTCCACGGTGCGATAGTACCCCTGGCACTGCAACTGGGTCTGGTGGATCAGCACCGCCTGTTCGCGCCGGGCCTCGTCAATCCCGGCTTGCCAGCCAAGGCTCTTCTGCTCTTCATAGACGGCGCAGGCCTCGGCCACGATATCGGCCGCCTGGGCGCGGGCGGCCTCTACCAGCTCCTGCGCGCTCAGGTAGGAGAGGTAATCCTGGCTACGCAAAATACGCTGGCTTGGCGCCAGTTGCAGATGGTCACTCTTTATTTCAACAAATGGCAGCATTGGGGGGTTACCTGTTTGGCAATCTTGAGACAAAGCGCCCGGGCCAGTGGCAGCTGATCGGCCGCCAGAGGCCATGATGGCCCGGATGGCGCAGGGGGAAGTCGCAGCGCGAGACGGCGAGCCCAGTCAGGGTGGCCCTCTGCAGCCGCCGCCAGCCAGAACTGTAAGCCAGCCTCTTCCAGCAAGCCTTCATCAAACTGAGCGGGCAGCGGCCGTTGCCAACCCGCAGGCCAGGGGCCGATCAACAAGTCGAGCTGGGAGAGTACGGCTCTGTGCCCCTCCTCCCCCAGCAGGGCGATGATCTGGCGCAGCGTTGGTGCCAGCAGGCAGTGGCGGATCGCCTCGCCATGCAACACGGCGCCCAGACGGCGCAGCAACAGCAACAGCTCGCTTTGTGGAAACAGCGCCAATCCCCCCAGAGGCGCGGGCATCTCGTAGCCAATCCCCAATGCCAGCGCCTCGAGCAAGGCGCCGTTACTGGCTGGCAACGTCCGCCACTCCGGCAGGAGCTCCGGCACCCGCGCCCAGGATGAGGGCAGGTGCGCCTCATGGAGGTAACTGGCCGGGCAAAAGCGCAGCTGATAGGGGGTCAAACCGACCGTCATCCGCGACTCCGGCTCCGGTGCCACATGTATTGCGCCAGGTTGCTGGTCACCACCAGCGCCAACAACAGGGCAATCAAGCCACCCAGCCGCCATTTTGAACCTTCGCTCACTTCAATGGAGAACAGCGAGGTATTGCGCGGCATCAACGGGCTCTGGCGCACATCGGCCGAGGGCACCAGCACCACGCTGATCCGGTCGTAGGCGAGCCCTTCGATGCTGTTGTTGACCAGCTGCTTGATCTGCGGAATGTAGGTATCGAGCTGGATATCCGCCGCATGCTTGATAAAGACCGAAGCCGAGGCGGGCGAGGGTTTCTTGCTGATCCCCTCATTGCCTTCCGGCAGCACCACATGGACGCGAGCCACCAGCACGCCGTCTATTTCCGACAGGGTATTGGAGATCTCCTGCGCCTTGGCATAGGTGAGACGAGCCCGCTCCTCGGTCGGCGAGGAGATGAGGCCATCCTTGGGAAACACATCCTGCAGGGTGGAGAAGCTCTCCCGCGGATACCCCTTGCGCTTGAGGGTCTCGATGGCTTGCGCCACGTCGGACTCCTCCACCAGCAGCTTGATATGGCCATCCTTGTCCGGCTGCTTGTCCGAGGCGATCCCCTCGGTCTGCAGCAACGCCAGCATCTCGTTGCCCTCTTTCTGAGTGACCCCGGTATAGAGCTCCACTTTGCAGCCGCTGAGCAGCAGCGAGGCGCCAAGCACCCCCATCAGCATCGATCTCTTCACACTACCTCACTGGGTCTTCAACAGGGTTTCTACGCTCTGGCTCATCTTGCCCACGGTCTTGGCAATCAGCTCCTCCTGCATGGTGATCCGCATCAGCGACCACTGCATCTGCATCAGGCTGTTGGGGTCATCCCCCGGGGTGGCCAGCTCGGCTTGCAGGCTCTGCTTGGCCTCGACAAACTGCTGCTTCAACTCCCCCAGCTCCCCCAGCAGGGAGCTCCCCATCCCCTGGGATGTACTCCCCATCGCCTGTTCAAAACTGGCGACGTGGGGCGAGGAGAGATCCACCGCTTTCAACTCATCCAGGCTGGTGACCACCGCCTGGGCAGACTGTGCAATTTCCATCACGCCTCCAGATCAAGTTTGTGCGAATTGCGCATCAGATTGTCCACCATGCCGTTGAGCGGGATCAGGGTCATCAGCTCGCGCCGGGCCAGTGCATCGAGAAACGCATGTTCTGCGGGCACAGCGCCCTGCCCGTCCCTCAGCTCACTCAACAAGTTCAGCAACACCTTCTCCCGCCGCGACGCCAAGGGGTCAAACTCCCGCATGGTTGCTCGCAGCTCCGGCAGATCGATGGCATCCACCACCGGCGGCTGGCGCTCGCCAAAACGGGCGATCAGCTTGTCGGTGACCGGGGCAAACAGCTGCTTGCCAATCTCCGGCGCCGGTTTGTCGCCCTGTTGGTAGATCTGCCAGAGCAGTTCACGCTTGGCAACTGGCGCCACACCAGCAAGCAAACCGTCAAGGGGAGCCCCCTGTTGCCAGCGCTCGAACAGATCCGGCTCGGGCGCCTTGGCCAGCAGTCGTTCGAACTGGCGTTGGGCCATGGATTCGGGCGGGAGCGGCTGACGCTGCGGCTGCTCTCCCCCCAGCTGATCGCTGCCTTCAATTTTCATGATGCCATCTGCTCACGCAGGCCTGCGGCAAACTGTTGCAAGGCAGGCTGGCCGCTCTGCTCCAGTCGCAGCAGCCGTGTGGCCAGCGCCTCCTGCTGACCAAGCCGAAACTCGCACAGGGCCAGCCAGGGCTCGATATCCAGCGTGCAGTGCTCGCCACCCAGCAGCAAGGCTGCCTGATAATCTCCCCGGTTCATCAGGGAGGAGAGGCGAATGAGCGTCACGCATTCGGTCATCTCCGGTTCGCCCGCCAGCCAGTCGGCGATAGTGGCCGCCTCCTGGTGGCAATGGTGTCCGGTGCCTGCCAGCGCAAGCTCGGCCAGCTGTCGCTTGAGTTGAGAGTTCATCATCAAATCTTCTGCAAAATACCCTGCATCAGGTCTTTCATGGCCCGAGTCACGGTGGAGTTGATGTTGTAGATCACTGACCATTTGTTGATCTTGTGCTGCAGCTCGGCCAACCGTGCCGGATCATCCGGCGAGGTTTTCAACGCTTCAATCGCCTTTTGAACTTCCTCATTGGCTTTGTTTGCCTGGTCTTTCAGATTCTCGGCAACCTTGTCCAGGGTATTCCCCGGGTTAAAAATATCGGCCATCTCTCATACTCCCTCTATCTGTTCAA
Source organism: Aeromonas sp. QDB62 (assembly GCF_027705695.1). NCBI lineage: Bacteria > Pseudomonadati > Pseudomonadota > Gammaproteobacteria > Aeromonadales > Aeromonadaceae > Aeromonas > Aeromonas sp. QDB62. The sequence continues at coordinate 36,974 of NZ_JAPDCD010000011.1, forward strand.
GTATCTTCATGCCCGCCTCGATGGCATCGGCCTGCTGTTGCCACGCCTGATACTGTTGCGGAGTTCCCCCACGCAGCAGTTGCCGCTTCACTGCGCCCTGTGCCTGCACAAGCTGCTCGCGCAGCTCGCGGGTAAAGGCGGGATCAGCGCCGGACAGTCGCGCTTCCATACTGGTCATCATGCTGCTCGACTCCTTTTAATTTGACGATGTATTGCTGCTTGCCCTTGCTCACCACCACCGCATCGCGGCGAATGGCCAGCACGCGCACGCCGCTGGCAGTTGCGCCCCCCACCGGATAGCGCTGGTTGTCCGCCAGGATCACGTAGGGCACCCGGCCAAACGAGACGCTGCGCACATCGAACTCCAGCTCATCCTGGCGCGGCGTTCTGGTCTGATTGATCAGCTCCAGCATCGGGTAGGCACCAAACTCCCGGCGAAACTGCTGGCTCACCAGCTGAAATTGGCCAAGGTCGCGCTCATCCAGTTGACCGGAGAGTTCGAGTCGCCCACCCGCCTCGCGCACCCGCAATGCTCCAGCCAGGCCCTGCTCCTGCAGCAAGACATCGAGGCGCTTGCGATAGGCCCCGGCAATCTGTACCTGATTCTCAACCCCCAGCAGGCCGGGCACCTCCTGCTTGAGCAGGGATTCAATGCTGCTCCATTTGCCATCCTGCCCCTGAATTTCACCGCTGAGCTTGAGCCAGCCGGGCTCCTTGCCATTGCGGATCTGCAGCTGTTCATAACCCAGCTTCTGCAAGATAAAACCGGCCCCTTGCCGCAAATCTTCCATGGTGCGCAGCTCGAGCCGATAGCTGAAACCATTGCTGTCGAGGTACTGCTGCAGCGCAAGACGCGCGCTGTTCTCATCGACGTAACCCGAGAGTTGCCACAGCTCGGGATCGCTGTTGTTCAACACCACCTGACGGTAGTTCGGCGCGGCCAGAAAGCGCTTCAATGCCTGCTCTGTGCGCGCAGATTCGTTCTCGTCAGCGCCATGCCACCAGCCTGTGCCGAGCAGCAAGATCACCGCGACCACCAGACTCAGACAGAGGGCGCCCATCCAGACATCGGCGCCAGTCGCCCGCCGCCGCGGCGCACGGGATGGCGCAGCCACCAAGGCCTGCGCATCGAGCTGTTCGGGCAGTGAACGGCTGCTGTCACAGAAGCTCCAGAGCAGCGGGCCAGCCTCCAGTCGCGCCCCCGCCCTGAGCGAGTCTCCCGCGGTCAGGGCGACACCGTCCTGAGTCGGGGTGATGCCGTCGGCCCAGGCTTGCAGGGTGATCCCCTCACCACTCACCAGCAGTACCAGATGCTCGGCGGCCATCCCTTCATCTACCAGCACCAGATCGGCCTTGAGGGGATCGGCGCCGATGACCAGACGCCCCTCCGGCAGAGGGACTTCCACCCCGCGGTTGAGCCCGCGATAGACACGGCACTTCCAGCTCATCGGGTGACGCCCTCGTTGCCCGCCTGCACACACCAGTTGGCAGCAGGCGTACATTTTTGATCCTTGTCCATCTCGACCAGTCGCCACCCCAGTTCATTGCCCATCCGGCACTGGATAAGGGACGAGCTCTTGCCCCCCTGACGCAGCAGTTGCTGCACATCACGGGCTGCGGCCAGCGGCTGGCACTGGGCGCCGCCCAGCACCTTGCCAAGGGAGAGGCTCTGGTTGGAGATCTCATCAGCCCCCAGCAACCCGGCACGCAGATCCTGACCGTTACCGAGGGCCAGATAGTGGGCGATGCCGTCATCGATCAGCCGTGGTTCGATGATAAAGAGCCGCACCGAGCGCTTGGTCTGGGTATCCTTGCTGCGAAACAGCGCGCCCAGATAGGGGATGTCGCCAAGAAAGGGCACCTTGCTCAGGTTCTCGTTTATCTCGTCGCGGTAGATACCACCGATCAACAGGCTCTGGCCGTGGCTGACCCGGGCGATGGTGTCAACGACGGTACGACTGATGGTCGGGATCCCGTCAATACCGGTACTGTTAACTTTCTGCCCACCATCCTCGATATGGAGGCTCAGGCTGATCTCGGGTCTGTCGCCCATCTGGATCACCCGGGGCGTCATTCGCAGCATGGTGCCCTAGGTGATCCCCTGCAGCTCGGCCACCCGCTCACCGCTGATCTTCACGTAATAGGTTTCGCTGTGGTCGATCACCGCCTGGGTGTTCTCCTGGGTCAGCAGGGTCGGACGGGAGACCACCTGGGCGTTGCCTTCGCTTTCCAGCAGATTGACCCGGGCCAGCAGATAGTCGAGTCCTTTAGAGTCCACCAGACTGCCGAGCGCGGCGCCCCCTTCGATCCCCTTGCGATCGCCGGTGGTCTTGATGATCACCTGCTGGTTCGAACCGGTGCGGATCCCCACTCGCCAATCCACCCCCAGCTGGGAGAGATCCTCGGCATTGATGTCGATGATGGAGAGCGCCACCTCGATGCGGGCCGCCGGTTTGTCCAGCGCCGCAATCAGCTTGCCGTACATCGCCATCCGCTCAGGGGTATCGCGCACGATCACCGCGTTGAGGGAAGGGTCGGCCTGCACGATAGCCTGGCCGGACGTGACCGCTGCCCCTTTCTTGTTACCCTCGCCGTTGACCATCTGCACCCCGGCATCGCTGAGCAGTCTGGCCAATATGGTTGCTAAACCGGGGGCCTCCACATCGGTATCGCGATACTGGATGGAGCGATCGGTGGCCGACGCGTACTTGAGGGGGAAAATCTCGATGGCCAGCGGCCCGGTCTTCTCGCTGCGCAGCTGAGTCTGCTGCTCCAGCGCCAGCGCAGTCTGCTCGATCAGTTCAAGGTAACGGGGCGGGCCAGAGACATAGACCAGCCGGTTATCCGCATCGGGGCGCCAGCCAAAGCGCGGCTCCCAGATCCCGGCACGCTGCAGCGCCTGTTTCAGCTCGGCGGCACCGGTCTGCTCCAGATTGATGAGACGGGACTGCACTTCGCTGTTCTTGAAGACGTAGAGCACATTGCCGTCGTAGTACCAGACCAGGTTGTAGAGGGAGGCGAGCTGCTGCAAGAAGGCGAGCGGCTCGTCATGCTCGAACTGGCCGTTGACCTGATCGTTGACCTTGTCGCTGACCACCACCGAGACCTCGTAGTTGGCCCCGAAGTTGACCAGCACATCGCGCAGACTCTCCCCTTCCGCCACATAGCTGTACGGCATGGGCACCCAGTCCAGCTCCTGCGCCATGGCCGGGCGCAGCCACGCCATCACGGCGAAGCAGATCCACAACAGGGGGCGCAGCAGGGGTTGCACGCTCAAGGGTGCCATATCATCTGTCTCCATTGGGGGGCCAGTGCGGCCTCGGTCAATTGGGGTTCCAACCGCTCCAGCAGCGCGATGTGCTGGCTCAGGCGCTCCGCCAGCAGTTGCTCGTCGAGCCACTCCAGCGCGAGCCGCGCCTCCAGCTGCAGATTGCCAAGATCATCCAGCACCAGGGCATGGGGGGCATGGCGGCCCCAGGCCACTACCTGTTGCAACAGACGCTTCAGCAGCGCCGGATCATGGCTCTCAGCGCCATTCCTCTGGCTACTTGCAAGCGGGGTGCTCAGCAGCAATTCACCGTTTCTGGGGGTCAAAAAGAGGGGATAACCATCGAGTCGCAGATGGTACTTTCCCTGTGCGTCGGCAATAAAAGGCCCTTGGCCAAGGTTTGCGGCCAATCGATTCAGTAGCGTGTGCATAGTTCCTCGGGCTATCTAGGGCGCAGGAGGCTGCCAGTAGAAGTGATCCTGACCCAGGGCAATGCCCCGGCCGACCAGCCACTCGTGCAGTGTTCTGGCGGCATCATCCTGATGGGGCAGTGCCTGCAGGGCATGCCAGAATACGCCGAGCTCCCGCGGCACCGGCATCAGCAGATCCGGATTGCCCTCCTTGCTCGTTTGCGCATACCAGGCAGGCCAGGCCAGCTGAAGACGTGTCTCGCAATCGCGCTGCAGCTGGGTGAGCTCCTGCTCGCGCTGGCTCAGCTGTGCGAGTTGTTCGGCGATCCGGCTCTCCAGACCGGCCGGTACATCGACCACGGTCTGCCAGAACACCGCCTGGGCATTGAGCTGGCGGCGCATTACCTGCAACTGCTCCAGCTCGTTAAGCCAGGCGCCGTAGAGAGGTTCCAGATGCTGAACCCACCAGCGGTGCAAGGGATAGAGCACCCAGTGCCACAACAAGGGACGCTCCGCCAGATTGATGCGGTCCCCCAGCTGTTGCATCCAGTCGCAACGATCGCTGCCAGCCAGCCGCAAGATCTGTTGCAGCTCTTCGCGCGAGACGGCCAGCGCAGCATCGAGACGGCGCTGAAACCAGATGGAGCCCAACAGGCTCTCCAGCCGGGTTCTTGGCAACAGCCGTTGCAACAGGGCCATCTGCTGCGAGGTGATCACGCCGGCATCCTGATAACGGAGCACGGACAGCTGGCCGACCAGACGATCCCGACTCAGGGTATCTGGCTGGACAACGGTAACCCGACGACCTGCAAACAGGCCCTGGTTAGGTGAATGGTGATCTTGCTGACTCATGCTATGCCTTGCTCATCTTGCTGCGGGCAATAATGGAATGATGTTTCGATATGCTGGCTATTCTATCCATTGCCTCGCTCCGCGGCTTATAAAAAACGTCAGATTATTTTAGTCCGGCGTTAATCTGTGCCATGTCTGGCACGGCTTGGCGTACAACCAAAACGACGGCGATAACTCTGGGTAAAATAGGACTGGCTGGAGAAACCGGCCTCCATCGCAATATCGACGATGCTCATTTCGCTATTGAGTAATAACTGATGAGCGAAGAGGATCCGCCGTTCACTGATCCAGGCGCGGGGAGAAACCCCATATATCGAGCCAAACAGCTCCTTGAAGGTGGTCAACCCCATGCCGAACTCTTTGGCGAATTCGCTGAGCTTCCACTCCATCAGATAGTGTTTTTCCATAAACTGTTGCAACCGCTCGACCTGGCGATTGCTCAGCTGACGCAAAATTGACATCAGTTGAGCCCCCTGTTCGCCAAAGGCGAGCAGAAACAGCAACTCTTCGGTGCGCAATTGGGCCAGTGCGGGGGGATGGTCATGTTCGGTCAACCCGCGCAGCCCCTGAATACATTGGGTCAGCAAAGGGGATGAGTGAAACGGCAGCAACGTGGGGGCCATCCCCTCCAGCCGGGCGACTTCACTCAACAGTGAACCAAAACGTTGCAAGAAACCTTGCAAAAAGGCGTTTGACAGGGGTAGCCAAAGCAGGCGGCAGGGGCTGTCACCGGTACAGACCGCGTAGTTACCACGGCGCACGAACAGGAGTTCGTTGGGAGACAGTTCATAGGTATCGGTACAGTCCTGCCAGGTCATCGATCCTTCCAGGAGAATATAGATTCCCTCTTGCGGATGTTCGATGACGTTAAAAGCAGACATGCACCACTGGAGCAGGGCCATATCGCCCTTCTCTGTGGTAGTAATGCCCTTCATATTTTGTTTTCCTGAATCTGCGTGTAGTGCCAGTAACACCTCAGCGGAGGCAGGCCTCTCTCGGGTGCTTTATTATTTGTCTTTTATTTTTGTATTTATTGTTTTTACGAATGAATCCATGACAATAACAACTTAAAATTAATCGTCATTGAAATGGACGTGAATCCTACAACAGTCGCAAACAGAAAAACCAGCCAAAAATTAGAGTGAACACACTATTTATTCATTACAATGGCTCATACTTTCAGCTGTATTTACAGCAAAAGATAGTTCGTTACAAAAAGAAACTTTCAATATTAATCATATACTTAACAACTAACTGATTTTGCTTATCTTTATATAAAAACGCCCACTACTGACATTGTGGATAACAAGATCTTGGTTGCAATTGAATAACCATTTTCTCGCCATTAAAAACCTTAAAAACTTTCTGCTGACGCATGGCCTGCACCGCTGCGCTATCAATAAATCGCAATCTGGCACGCACATAGATATTACCTTCCGCCAATTGCAGGGGGGTCAATCGCAAATCAAACTGCAAGGGCAACATGGTCACCTCATAGCGGGTGGCGGCCACTTGCAGCGGATGCCCCTCGATCACGCTGAGCACCGTCACCTCGACCGTCGCCGGACGTGGCAACGCTTGCGGGAAATGCACCTCGCCCCTGAGTTGCTGTAGCGATGGCTTCGACGCCGGGGTGGTAACACAACCGGCCAGCATGGCCAACAGCATCAGCGCCAGCAGACCTCTCATAACACCCGGATCCGCCGTTCGCTCAGCCGGGTGTGCTCACCCTGTTGCAGTCGCTGCAGCGCCAGCTCCTGCACCTGATTGAGGGTAATGGAGCGTCGCAGCAGGGCCGACAGGGGGATCTGGCTTGCACTGGCTGACCCTGTGCTCATGGTTCTGCCGGCAAATGCACCCGCCTTGCCCGGCTCTGTCCCATGCAGGGCCAGTGCGCCTTGTGATTCCTGAATCTTCATGGTTATACCCGCACTCCCATCACCTGATCACTGCTGCCTGCCTCCCGAGTGGTGGGTTGCAGCAGCGTCTGCCAGAACTCGGCATGCTCCAGCATGCTGGCGAGGCTCTCTTCAAGGTATGCCAGAGTCAACCGGCTTGCCGTCATCTGGCGATAGAGTTGCACCGTCAGGCTCTCTTCATCGAAACCGAAGTGAAGATTGAACTGATACCAGTGACGATTGAAGCTGGCCAGCTGACGAAAGATCCCCTCGCCGACCTGATGCAGCTCGGCCACGTCGGCCTGCAACACCAGCTGATCCCGCTCCGGTACCAGGATCAGGCTGAGTTGCAACTGCTCGTCAAAACAGAGCGCCGCAACCCCCTCCTGATTCAGGGTCAGGGCTGGCAAACCATATTTGGTGGCAAATTCAGTGAGCAGTCGATTGGTGATGACAGTTACATCCATGATTTCCTCCAGCAGAGAGGAGGAGATGTTAGCCTGCCACGGCAATACGGGCTGTCACTCAAGGGCGCCACTTTTAAGAAAAATGGCCGGAAAAACAAAAAGGCGCCCGAACGGGCGCCTTGCATGGGGTGGCGTTTACGCAACGCCGAATGCCGCTTTCCAGGCCTGATTCTGGCTCTGGGCGTACTGCTGCATCATTTGCAACACGTCTTTCATAAAGCTGACATTGAAGGACATATTGTCCTCAATCTTCTGCTTCTCGGCCTGGCTGATGCTCGCCTTGACTTCATCTTCCTTGGCATCTGCCTGGCTGTTCCCTTGCGATACCTGCACTGCCGAGTTGCCCATTTGTCCTCCAGACTGGAGCACGGTATTGAAAACCTGCTGACGGCTGTTATTGGCCTCAAATTTCTTGTTCAGGGTCTGCAGGGATGCCTTGTCGACCTTGATCCTGGCGGTCAAATCCTGCCCTGCATCCCCCATTTCAAGGCCCGCCGTCTTCTTGATATCAGCGACCTGCTTCAGCTCTTTCTGCCGGCCGGCGATATTGGCGTTAAGCGCCTTGTCCTGTTTGATCGCCTTGCCCGATTTGTTCAAGGAGAAGCCCCCCATGATGGCCGACATTCCCGCCATCACACCGGACACCACCGCCATGGCGATCATCAGCTTGGCGCCATGGCGCATCTCTTCGACCTGTGCTTTCTGATGGGTGATAACCAGCTTGTTCTCGGTATCCCGCTGGACCAGACCCATTTCCCGAGCCTGCCGGGCCAGCTTGAACAGCAGTGACATCATATCCATCACGCTTTCCAGCTGCTCGAGCATCTGCGGTACCCCCTTGGTATCGAACGGGATGACCGGACGGGACAGCACGGGGAGACCATTCCGGGCAGCCCCCGGCAGGCCAGTTGAACCACCCGCTTCATGGGCGGTTATCTGGTTGCCTGTCTGCCCCTCTCCCACTCTCGCCTCCGGCAACAGGGGGACATGGTTCACGCTATTGGTGTAGTTATTGTCAATCATGGTCGGTACTCCTTAGATAGCGGCGGGTCTGCGGGCCAGGTTGTTCATCATGTCGCCTTTGGCGTTGAGCATCTGGAAGATCATCTCCATGGTCTGCTGGAACGCCTCGATGATCTGGGCAATCGCCTCTTTGAGTTTGTCGATAACGCCCTGCAGCGCGGTCATCTCATGACGGTTTTCCAGTAGCTCAGCCTGCTTGTCCAGTGACTTGGCCTGGTAGGCATTATCGACAACCTTGGTCACCCCACTGCCCACATCGACGATCATATCCGCCGCCTGGGTACCCACCTTGGCGACTTTCGCAATGGTGCTCGCCGTGCTTCCCCCCAGCTTGGTCGAGATATCTGCGGCTTTCAGATAAGCCTTGGCGGAGTTCTGGATAAGCTTGAGGCCAATCTCACTCGTCCCCTTACCTGCCATCTTGAATCCCATTTTTACGCCCAGCTTGGCGAGCCCCTTGACGGCACCGGCCCCAAAAGTGACCACGGCTGAGGCCACCGCGAGAATCGCTTCGACCGCTGTCAATATCGGGCCCAGCTTATCCATCACCTCCTTGGAGATAAGGCCATCCGCTGCCGCCTGCTGCACCGCCATATTCACCACCCCGACCGTGCCGGCTGCAATCATGAGCGCACCTGCCGCAGCACCTACACCGGTCGCCACCATGATGGCGCCGATGATGATGGATGCAATCGCACTGATCCAGCCGAAGATCTTGCTGGCCAGACCGGACTTTTTGGCCTTCTGGGCACTCTCTTCCGCCTCTTTGAGCTTCTCCTGGTTCTCGCCGATCTTCTTCTCGTTCAGCTCTCGCGCACGCTTGAGATCTGCCAGTTTCAACCTGGTCTGGGTCTTCTCCAGATCGCTGGTCAACTTGCCCAGCTCAATCTCGAAGGATTCGGGTGACGTAAAGGCTGCCGTCACCAGTGCACTGGTACGCGGCAGGAGCAAGCTGGTGTTCTGCTTGACCGATGCCAGCAGCCGTTCAATGTCGGCCACCTGTTTTGCACCGGGCTGACCATTGCTCACGGCAAGAGGGGCATTCAAGGCCACGCCTGACTTGCGAAGTTGCCCGGTGATTTGCGCTGTTGCGGCATCGAGCCGTGTCTCACTGCGTGGGTGGGTAACGGGCGTCAGGCCCGCAACGTCACCGGTGTTTCCCAGCGGGGAAACGGGTCTTTCATTGCTGATCGGGTTCATCTTGCTGATCCCTTCTGAGTGCGATGGCTTCCAACATGACCTTGGCGCTTGCCGCCAGGTCGGCCTGCGACGGATCTGTCTCCGCCAGCAGGTGGGCCGAGTGGAAGCCACTCTCGGCCCCGTTCAAATCACCTTGTTGCAGCCGGCATTCGGCGGCATGAAACGGGAAACGGGGGTCGTTCAGATCGAGCATGGCGCCAAAGCTGTAGCTCTGAACTGCCGTCTCGAATTCACCCATCGCCTGACGACAGGCCCCCAGCCCGAGGAAATAGCGCGGCTCGTAGTGATCCAGCATGCAGAGGGCCTGGAAGATCTTGTGGGCATCCTGCCACTTGCCGGCCTGATACTGGCCAAAGGCCAGCGCATAGAGCTGCTCCAGGGTATCGCCAGAGATATCCTGCAGCATGGCCAGGGTGCCGCCATCCGCCATAAAGGCCTCAAGCTCGGCTTCATATTCCGGAGTCAGGGTGGTGTCGGTCTGCATGATCTCTCCTTAAATTGCGCCAAGAATGTCGCGCATGATGCTGTCGTATTTCTGGATAAAGCGGTTGAGTGCCTCGATGGCGGCGTTGTAGCGCGAGCTGACGTCATTGAGACGAGTGGTCTTCTCGCTCACCTGATCGTTGAGCGGACGGGCACGGTCACCCACACTGGTGGAGAAGTTGCCAAGCTTGTTGTTGTCCTTGTCATATTTGTACTCGGCTTCAATGCCACTCATGGCGCCGCTCTTCTTCTTGTCACTCTCAAGGAAATCCTTGACCGTGACCTTGCCATCCTTCTGCATCTCCTTGAGCAACTTGTACTCGGGCCCCTTTTGAAAATCGGCCACCGACGCGTAGCCATAGAGGGTGTGATCCATCAGGTTGAAATCGGTTTTGAAGGTCTGGTCGTTTTTGGCAGAGAGCACCTTGTTGATCTCGGACTGGATCACCCCGTAAATCTTCAACTCGGCCGTCATATCTTTCAGTTCGTCACTGAGCGCCTTGCGCTTGTTGTCCTGAAACGCCATCACTCCGGTAAAAACGGTGATGATGTCGTCATCGACGCGATCCATGGTCAACGCGCTGAGACCAAGCAACATAAATTCAGAGACGGTCCAGCTGGTGACCGGCGGGGTTTGTTTCCCGCCCCGCTCTATCATTCCCTTGATGGCGGTAATGGCGGCCTCCAGGCCAACCTGAAATTGTCCCTTAGGCCAGGCCCCGTTGACGCTGGCCGGATCCGTCAGATAGGCCGCCAGCAACTTCTCCAACTGCTCCTTGGTCAGCGGAGTCGGCTGATCCGCACTGATGGTGATCTTGCCCTCGAGCAGGGCCAGCAACTCGGCCAGCTTGGGATTTTTATTGCCTGGCAACTTGTCGAGGGATTGACCATCAAGCCAACGCATAAACTCGGCCGGGTTGCTGTTGTAGTCAGGGATAGTGCTCATCACAACTCCTTAAATCATCAGTCCGCGCATCATGGCCGGGCGGCGGCTCTTGCGGGCCTCTCCCGGCTGGGCAGGCTGTCGTGCCTGCCGGCGCTGGATCTCCGCCAACAGCTCCTGCTCGGCCACCGCCACCTGTTCGGTCGGGGCATCGAACAACAACTGACAGGTCTGATCCGAGAGGGCCAGTCCCGCCAGCATCTCCTGCAACAGGGCGTTGCGGTGGTCGCTGTCGGCGATGGCCTGCTCTGCCTGCGCGATAGTCTCGCTATGGTGGGCAAAACGCGGTTGTTTCATCTTGGCTCCTATTCTATGAGGCCCCTTTGGACATGCCTGTCACGCAAGGCCGTGCTTTTGTCGTTTTCGCATTGCGGACAATGAGATAACTTTTGCAACATCAAGTGAGAACCAGCCGGGCTCGGGCTCACTGGCACCGGTCCAACGCAGATAGAACTGGCCGAGCCGTTCGCCGCTTAAGCTGCTGCCGCGAAACACATCGACATTGCCGTAGAGAAAATGGCCCGGCCCGAGCACCGCCAGGGTGGCGTCGGCCAGCAGATAGAGGGCAGCAAAAGGATTGGCCAGTCCGGCCCGCTCGCCCTCACGACGCACCAGCAGGATCCAGACCCGCCGGGTCGCAGGATCGACCCGCCAGGCGAGGTAGATATGGCTATAGCAAAAACCGTGACCGAGCTGGATGGGGGTATTGCCCAGATGGTAGGGGGTTACATCGAGCCCCCTGGCCTGCAGCCAGGGGATCAGCGGATCCCCCCTCACAGGCAGACCCGTCCGAGCGGCTGGATATTGATCTGCTGGGTCAGCTCCTGATAAGAGAGCACCGGCAGGGCGTGATAATCCCCCTCAATGAGCTTGCGCACATAGCGGCGGATATCCATGGAGACAATCAGCACCGGCTTGTTCTGCATCTGGGCCAGATCACCGACGGTATGGCGCACCTGATCGAGGAAGCTCTGGGTAATGGTTGGGTCGAGCGCCAGATAACTGCCGGCACTGGTCTGGCGAATGCCACCGCGGATCTGCTCCTCCACCTGCTGATCGAGCAGATAGGCGGGCAGTATGTTGTTGCCGTTGGCGTACTTGTAGCAGATGTAGCGCTTGAGGCTGCTGCGGATGTACTCGGTGAGCTGCACCACATCCTTCTCTTTCTGACCCCACTCCACCATGGCCTCGAGGATGGCGCGCATGTTGCGGATCGAGATATCCTCCCCCACCAACCGCTGCAAAATTTCGGTCATCCGCTGCAGCGGAATGATGCGCTGCGCCTCCTTGACCAGCTCGCCATAGCTCCCCTCCATCTGCTCCAGCAGGTAGCGGGTTTCCTGAATGCCGATGAAATCCTCGGCATATTCCCGCAGCACATGGGAGAGATGCCAGGTCACCACCTGATCGGTGGTGAGGGTGGCGAGCCGCGACTTCTCCAGCCGCTCCTGATGTTCATTAGCGACCCACAAGGTCGGTTGCCCCGGCAGCAACGGCGCCCCCTCCTCGTAGGGGATACCCAGCAGATCGAGCTGGGAGGCGTTCTCCTGCACCAGTTGATGGCCCGGTCGCAGCAGACCGCGGGCCACCGGCACCTCCTGCAGCTGGATCAGGTACTCGCCGGGCCCCATCCCCTCGTTGAAACGCAGGTGAATACCCGGGAAGGGCACCCCGAGATCGAGATAGAGAGCGCGGCGCACTCGCACCAGTTCGTCGTTGAGGGCGATCGCCTCCAGATCGGCCTGCAACGCGGCATCCACATCGATCAACAGCGGCACCGTCATGGCGAACTCCTCCTTCTCCCCCAGCTTGCCCCGCGGTTTGCTGCCCGGTTTTGGCTTGCTGCGGGCAGCGGGGGCTCCCGCCCCTTGCGCCAGCACGGCAGGAAGATCCTGACTGTTGCTGCTCTGCGCCTTGCGCTGACGCACCCCGATAAAGTAACCGCCCGCCGTGACGATGGCAGCCAGGGTAAAGAAGGTGATCATCGGGAAGCCCGGGATCAGCCCGAACAGCACCAGCAGCAGACCGCCGATCAGCAGCGCCTTGGGCTGGGCCACCACCTGAGCGCCGATGTCGGTACCCAGATCGGAGGACTCTTCGGAAGAGACCCGGGTCACGATGATCCCCGCGGTGATGGCGATCAGCAGGGCCGGCACCTGGGAGACCATGCCATCACCCACCGTCAGGATGGAGTAGAGCTGCAGCGCATCAGCGGCGGACAACCCCTTCTGGGTCACCCCGATGGTGACGCCACCGAGGATGTTGACGAAGATGATGATGAGGCCCGCGATGGCATCCCCCTTCACGAACTTCATGGCGCCATCCATGGAGCCGAACATCTGGCTCTCCTTCTCGATGACCCCGCGCCGCTCCCGCGCCTCGTGCACATCGATCACCCCGGCACGCATGTCGCCGTCGATACTCATCTGCTTGCCGGGCATGGCATCAAGGGAGAAGCGGGCACTCACCTCGGCGACCCGCTCCGAGCCCTTGGTGATCACCAGAAACTGGACGATGGTGATGATGAGGAAGATGACGATCCCCACCACCAGATTGCCCCCCACCACGAAGTTACCGAAGGTGTAGACAATCTGCCCCGCGTCGGCCTGCAACAGGATCATCCGGGTGGTACTCACCGACAGGGCGAGCCGGAACAATGTGGTGATCAGCAGCACCGCCGGAAAGGCGGAGAACTGCAGCGGCGAATTGATATAGACCGCCATCATCAGCAGCACCACCGAGATGGTCATGTTGATAGCGATCAGGATATCGAGGGCCACCGGCGGCAGCGGCAAGACCATCATGAAGACGATGGCCAGCAGCAGGATCGCCAGCATGATGTCCTTGCGCTCGCCTATCCGGCGCAGCAGCTCAAGGGAGCGTTGATTCATTCTGCTCTTCCAGTTCGAGGTATTGTTGATAGGCGAAACGGGCTTCATCCAGCCGACCCGCCAACTGGCAGGCCCGGCTGCGGCAGAGCCAGAGCGGGCCGTCGGCCGCCCCTTGCTGCATCAGCTGATCGACATGGGCCAGCGCGGCCTCCCCCTCGCCCTGTTTGAGCAGGGCCACCAGTAGGGTTCGTCGCCCCCCCTGATGGCCGGGGTGGATCTGCAGCAGGGCGGTCAGCAGCACGCTCGCCTTGTCGGGGTGGCCATATTGCAGTTGCAGCCAACCGGTGAGCAGCAGCGCATCCTGCTGCTGTGACGTAAGAGCCATGGTCATACCTTGTGCAGCAGATGAAGGGTCATCTGCATCAGTTGTTCATCGGCGTGCATCTGCTCGAGCAGCGCGGCGGCAGCTCGCAACTCGGGGCTCTGCCCTTCTGCCAGCACACTGCGCAGCCCCTGCATCGCCTGATTGAAATCAACCGGTCGCAGCAAGTCGTGAAAGCCGCGATCCGGGGTGGCGAAATCGAGCAGCGCCCGATCCGCCAGCCGCTCGGGGTAGAGGCGGCTGATATGGGGTTCGATGGACTGGCCATCTGGCAGCAGGGCATAACGCCCCGGCAGGCTGCGCTCCTGATCGTCAAGGGAGATGGCGCTGAGCTGTTCGATCCCGATATGGGCAGCGGTAATGCGGCTCATATCATCTCCCCCTTAAAACGGGCGGGTCTATTGACGCCAGACGACTCGATAACCCAATGACGGGCAGCTGTGATCCGGCTCATGACGCCAGCACCTCTCGTTGCAGCCGGGTCAGGGTGGTCACTGCCTGATGGAGCTGGGGCAGGGTCACGGCCCGCTCATCCAGAGTGACGAAGAGGATCAGCTGATCCTCCCCCAGCCAGCCGCTGCGCACCGGCAGCGCCGGGCCTTGCGCCGCCGCGGTCAGGGTCATGGCGCGGCGGATCGCCTCGCCACTCTGATGCCAAGGCACGGCGCGCGCCAACCAGAGGGTCAGTTGCCCCTGATGGCGTTCCAGTTGCAGGGTGCCGCTCTGCTCCAGTTCAAGCTGGATCAGCGAATGGGGGTTATCCCCGATGGTGATGCCCAGATCCTGGCAAAAGTGCACCAGCAGGGGTTCAATCCAGTTCATGACGACTCTCCAGACAACTCATCCTCTTCCCGCTCGATGGCGTTATCGAGCGCACCCTGACAGCACTGCAGCAGGTTCTGGCGCTGCTCCTCTTCGCTGAACAGCTCCACCGGCAGCAGGCGGATCAGCCGCTTGAGCTCCTGATAGAGCAGCACCTGCTGGCGACAATCTGACAGCTCAAGCGCGACACCGACCTGCTCCACATCGCGCACGCTGGCCCAGCGTTTCTCCACCAGGGCGATCAGATCGCCCATCAGATCAGAAGGCCCGTATGCCATGGGCCGAGCCCTCCTTCACCCGTTGCCACAGCTCGTCCACTTGCGCCGAGAGAGTGTTAAGCAGCCGCAGCTTATGCATGTCGCTCATCACCCGCTCCAGCTTGACCGGGTCGAGCCAGCGCTGCTGGCTGTCGAGATCGGCGCTCAGGGCCTTCATCATGAAACCGGTCACCTTCTCCAGTGCACCGTTGCCAAAGCGGCTGTGAATATCGCGCCAGGCGGCAGAAAGGGCACGGTAGTCCTGCACCGCATCGCGATAGAGATCTCGCAGATCCTGCTCGGCCCCCACGCCCGCTTTGGCCGCTTCGGCCGCAGGGCCGGTAATGCGTGCACCCAGTACGATGGCACTGCCCTGCTCGTCCGCCAGCTTGGCCAGCGCCTGCTCGACCAGCGCCAGGGTGCCCTGCATCTCCGGTCGTCCGGATAGCGCCTTGCGCGCCTGACAGAGCGCCTCGAACTGCTCGCTCACCTCCCCCGAATAGCTCTCGAGGTAGGCCAGCAACTGGGAGAGGTTGGCCAGCCGACCGCTGCCGAGGTGGCTCACCATCTCCTTGATCTTCTGCTGGCGTTCCAGCTCCGGCACCTTGTCGAGGTAGTCCCCCACCAGCGCCTCGATCTCGCTGATGCGGGCGTGGCTGTCGCTCAGCTTGCGCTTGGCGAGCGAGAGTTCGGATCGCTCGGAGAAGACGAAGGTGAGCTCTTCGGCGGCATCGGCCAGCGACTGGGCGGCACTGGCCAGCACGACCCGCTCCCCCTGAAATTGCCCACCCTGCAGGGGAGCCTGACGGGATGCAGCCTCTTCACCACGCAGCTCGGGCTGGGCGGCAGGGGCATAGGGGTTGCTCTGGATAATGGCCATGGAAACTCCCGTGACGAATGGATTGACGAGGATGGCATTATAAAAATCGCCCCCGCCTCCCTATGCCAAAATCGGCCGTGAATTTTTAGCCCGCCCCCAACGGTTTTCTAAAAAGTCCCGACTCGCGCTGAAATCCCCGCAGCCCCCCATCCCCTATAGTGGCCACCAGTTTCAATGGCGCAGATTGTTATGACCCTCTCCCTCGACCACATCCCCGGCCAGCTTCGGCATGCCATCGACGAGTGCCGCCTGATCCAGATCCGTGGCCGGGTCACCCAGGTGACCGGCACCCTGCTCAAGGCAGTCGTTCCGGGCGCGCGGATCGGCGAGCTGTGCCATCTGCGCAACCCCGACAACACTCTCTCCCTGCAGGCAGAGGTGATCGGTTTTGCCCAGCATCAAGCGCTGCTTACCCCCCTTGGCGAGATGTTTGGCATCTCCTCCAACACCGAGGTGAGCCCGACCGGCGCCATGCATCAGGTCGGGGTCGGCGAGCATCTGCTCGGCCAGGTGCTCGATGGCCTCGGCAACCCCTTTGGCGGCGGCCATCTGCCGGAGCCCGAGGCCTGGTATCCGGTCTATCGCGACGCCCCGGCCCCCATGAGCCGCAAGCGCATCGCCGAGCCCATTTCGCTCGGCATTCGCGCCATCGACGGCCTGCTCACCTGCGGCGAGGGGCAACGGATGGGGATCTTCGCGGCCGCCGGTGGCGGCAAGAGCACCCTGCTGGCGTCGCTTATTCGCAGCGCCGAGGTGGATGTCACCGTGCTGGCGCTGATCGGTGAGCGTGGCCGCGAGGTACGCGAATTTATCGAAGCGGATCTGGGAGAAGAGGGGCTCAAGAAGGCTGTACTGGTGGTGGCCACCTCGGATCGCCCCGCCATGGAGCGGGCCAAGGCGGGCTTTGTCGCCACCTCCATCGCCGAGTATTTCCGCGATCAGGGTAAACGGGTGCTGCTGCTGATGGACTCCGTCACCCGTTTTGCCCGTGCCCAGCGGGAGATTGGTCTCGCCGCTGGCGAACCACCGACCCGACGGGGCTATCCGCCCTCGGTATTTGCCGCCCTGCCCCGCCTGATGGAGCGGGCCGGTCAGTCGGACAAGGGCTCCATCACCGCCCTCTATACCGTGCTGGTAGAGGGGGATGACATGACCGAGCCGGTCGCCGACGAGACCCGCTCCATCCTCGATGGTCACATCATCCTGTCGCGCAAACTGGCGGCGGCCAACCACTACCCGGCCATCGACGTGCTGCGCTCCGCCAGCCGGGTGATGAACCAGATCATCGAGCCCGAGCATCAGGCTCAGGCCGGTCGGCTGCGCAGCTGGCTGGCGAAATATGAAGAGGTGGAGCTGTTGCTGCAGATCGGCGAATACCAGAAAGGGCAGGACAAGGTAGCCGACGAGGCGATTGCCCGTATCGAGGCAATTCGCCAGTGGCTGAAACAGGGTACTCATGAGCCGAGTTCACTCCCGGACGCCCTCGCCACTCTGGAGACACTGACCCGATGATTGGCCGCCTGCAACGCATCAAAGACCTGCGGCTGGATCGCGCAGAACAGCAACTCGCCACCCAACAGGCGCGCTTGCAGCTCGCCCATAGCCGCCAGCGCGAAGCGGATCAGGAGAGTCTCGACTATCGCCAGTGGCGCCTGGCCGAAGAAGATCGGCTATTCGCCCTCTGTCAGGCGGAGCAACTCGATCGCAAGGGGCTCAAAGCGTGGCAACAGCAGGTGGCGCTGCTGCGGGAGAAAGAGGCGCAGCTGGAACAAAGCGCCGCCGAGCAGGCCGAGCGGGTCGCCGAAGAGCGCATCCGTTTGCAGGAGCGCCAGCTGGCGGTACACCGCGCCCGCCAGCAGCAGCAGAAATTTGCCGAACTACACCGTCAGGAGCAGGCCTCACAGCAAGCCCTGCGTGACTACAGCGAAGAGCAGGAACAGGAAGAGTTCCGCCAGCAGATCAGGATGTAACGAGTCATGAACCGAATCCTCCCGATACAGGGCGCAGCAACAGCCCAAAGCGACACCCCGATGGCTGAGGCCAGTCGATCGCAACAGCAGCGTTTCGAGCAGGCGATGCGGCAGGAACAGGAAAAAAAGGCGTCCTACCGGCACAGAGAGAATGGCCAGAGCCGAGAGCCGTTGCAGCAACAGTTGCGGCTGGCGCAACAACAGAAAAAAGAGCAGGCCGATAAAGCCCGACAGCAGGATCTCGCTGCCGCTCACACCAGGTCAAAAAAACAGCAGCACGCATCGCCCATCCAAGAAGATCAATCCGGATCTTTCCTCGCGGATGTGGCGGCCCGTGACAAGCAAGAAACCGCGCACCAAACAGATCCGCACTCGCAGGATATAGCGCGGGAGGCAAGCGCGCACCAAGCCCCCGAAGCATGGTCGCAGCCGGGGCGAGAGGGCGCACAGGGCACACCGTCATCGGCGCAGGAAGATCTTCCAACATGTTCCGATCGGGAAGCGGACAACGGGCAGATAGCCGGGAGCTGCTCTGGTGTGGATAGGACAACAGCCCAGCCACTGAAGGATGCCGCCCGAGTCGATGCCCGTGAGCTCGCCGAGCAGATCGCCTCTGACGCTGACACTGACACCGACATCAATGAGCTCACCCTGAGCGACGAGATGCCCGAGGGCGGCGGTCAACCGCTCCCTCTACCGGTGAAAACCCCCGGGGATCTGCAACTCGCCCGGCTGGCGCCCACCGAGGCCCCTCGGGAGCTGGGTCAGCTGCTGGAGCGGCTGGCGGTGGATATCTATCAGGAGCTGGGCCGCCCGGAGCGTCCGCCGCTACTGCGTCTGACGTTGCCACAGCTGGGCGATCTCGCCATTCGCATCGATCACCACCATGGCGAATTGCAGATCGAGATCCTCGCCACGGAGCAAGGAGAGCTGCTGCTCAATCAGGGGCGCAGCGATCTGGTCGACCGCCTGCAGCGCCTCTATCCCGGCGAGCGGGTCGCCCTCGATCTCTTCGGCCAGCCCGACAGTGAACAGGGCTCGCGCCATACACGATCCATCTACGAAGAGTGGGATGCCGACGCATGACACCGATTACCCTCAGCTCCGCCTCGCTGGCGGAGCTGACTTTGCAACAGACCCTGAGCCAGTACCGCCAGCACTTTAACTGGAGCGGCGGCGAGCTGGCCCTCGCCATCGGTTTGCCACCAGCGACGCTCGATACCCAACTGCAACTGCAGTGGCAGGGGCTCTCTTTACCGCTGTTGTGCCACGGCGCCGAGCTGGCGCACTGGCTGGCACCCGACCTGCAGCAGGCGGCGCTGTTCAGTCTGCCCGAGCCGCTGCAACTGGCGCTGATCGAGCGGCTGGGACAACCCCTCGGGGGCCTCACCTGCTCGGCGCTGACCCGGCAAGAGAGTCGTGATAAGGCCGACGAACCCGCCCTGCAACTGCTGTTGCAACGGGAGGGGGCCAGCCTCGCCCTCTGGCTGCAACAGCCCGAGCCCCTGCTGAGCAAGTTGCCGCCACGGCCACGGCAGCAGCGGTTACCGCTACCCCTCACCCTCTCCCTGCAGTGGGGCGAGATGGGGCTGACCCTGGATGAGCTCGCCACCCTCGCCATCGGCGATGTGCTGCTGCCACCGCCGCATCCGCTGCTCGGCCAACAACTACTGATCTGCGTGGAGGGTCGCCCCTTTGCCTACTGCCAACCCCATCAACAACATCTGGAACTGATTGCCATGCACAACGCTGAACCCGCTGAACCCTTCGGCCCGACCGAACTGGAGCAACTGCCGATCCAGGTGAGCTTTGAAGTGGGCCGCCAGACGCTGGACTGGCACACCCTCACCAGCCTGCAACCGGGCGCCCTGATCGATCTTGGCACGCCCCTCGATGGCGAAGTACGCATCATCAGCAACGGCCACTCCCTGGGCGTGGGCCGACTGGTGGAGATCCAGGGCCGCCTGGGGGTACGGGTCGAGCGCCTAGGCAACGAGTCACAGTCATGATCCAGCTGCCGGACGAGCTAAACCTGATCGTCGGGCTGGCGCTGCTGGCCCTGCTCCCTTTTATCGCCGTGATGGCCACCTCCTTCGTCAAGCTGGCGGTGGTCTTCTCGCTGCTGCGCAACGCCCTCGGGGTGCAGCAGATCCCCCCCAACATGGCGATGTACGGGCTGGCGATCATTCTCAGCATCTATGTGATGGCGCCGGTCGGCTTTGCCACCCAGGATTACCTGCGCCAGAACGAGGTGTCGCTGACCAAATCCGAATCGGTGGAGAAGTTCCTCGACGAGGGGATGGCCCCCTACCGCGAATTTTTGAAAAAGCAGATCAAGCCGCGGGAGCACGCCTTCTTTATCGACAGCACCAAGCAGCTCTGGCCCAGCAAATATGCCGACCGGCTGGAGCCCGACAGCCTGCTGATCCTGCTGCCCGCCTTTACCGTGAGCGAGCTGAGCCGCGCCTTCGAAATCGGGTTTCTCATCTATCTGCCCTTTATCGCCATCGATCTCATCATCTCCAACATCTTGCTGGCGATGGGGATGATGATGGTCTCTCCCATGACCATCTCGCTCCCCTTCAAGCTGCTGCTGTTTGTGCTGCTCGATGGCTGGGCCCGCCTGACCCACGGGCTGGTCATCAGTTACGGAGGCTAGCATGAGTCACGCCGATATCCTTCACTTCACCAGCCAGGCGCTCTGGCTGGTGCTGATCCTCTCCATGCCGCCGGTGCTGGTCGCCGCGCTGGTGGGCACCCTGGTCTCTTTGCTGCAGGCGCTGACCCAGATCCAGGAGCAGACCCTGGGTTTTGTCGCCAAGCTGATCGCCGTGGTGATCACCCTGTTTGCCACCACCGCCTGGCTGGGTAACGAGCTCTACAGCTTTGCCGACATGGTGCTGTTCAAGGTGCCGCAGATCCAATGACGCTGGAGAGCCTGCAGGCCCAGATGCTGGCCTATACCTTGCTGCTACCGCGTTTTATCAGCTGCTTCGTGATGCTGCCGGTGCTGAGCAAACAGATGCTGGGAGGAGCGATGATCCGCAACGGCGTGGTCTGCTCGCTGGCGCTCTACGCCTATCCCACGGTCGCCGACACCTTGCCGGA
This sequence comes from Aeromonas sp. QDB62, assembly GCF_027705695.1. Lineage (NCBI taxonomy): Bacteria > Pseudomonadati > Pseudomonadota > Gammaproteobacteria > Aeromonadales > Aeromonadaceae > Aeromonas > Aeromonas sp. QDB62. The sequence continues at coordinate 57,768 of NZ_JAPDCD010000011.1, forward strand.
TCAGCTCGACGGCATGGCGCTGGCCATGCTGATCGCCAAGGAGGTGCTGCTCGGCCTGCTGATCGGCTTTGTCGCCGCCATCCCCTTCTGGGCCATCGAGGCGAGCGGGTTTCTTATCGACAACCAGCGCGGTGCCGCCATGGGATCCCTGTTCAACCCGAGTCTCGGCAGCCAGACCAGTCCCACCGGCCTGCTGCTGACCCAGACCCTGATCACCCTGTTCTTTGCCAGCGGCGCCTTTCTTGCCCTGCTGGCCGCCCTGTTCCAGAGCTATATCAGCTGGCCGGTCGCCCACTTTTTTCCCACCATCGACGAGCAGTGGGTCAACTTTTTCTACGGCCAGTTCAGCCATATGTTGCTGCTCTGCACTTTGCTGGCGGCGCCGCTCTTGATCGCCATGTTTCTGGCCGAATTCGGGTTGGCGCTGATCAGCCGCTTCGCCCCCTCCCTCAACGTTTTCGTGCTGGCGATGCCGATCAAGAGCGCCGTCGCCAGCCTGCTGCTGGTCATCTACATCAAGCTGATGATGGATCACGCCTATAAGCAGGTGCTGGCGGTGATGGACCCGCTGCAACTGCTGATCCCCATTCTGGAGGCGCGATGAGCGGCGAGAAGACCGAACAGCCCACCCCCAAGAAGTTGCGGGACGCTCGCAAGAAGGGGCAGGTGGTCAAGAGCAAGGAGGTGGTCTCCACCGCCATCATCCTGAGCCTGATCGGCATGCTGATGGCGATGTCCGACTACTACCTCGAACATCTGGGCAAGCTGATGCTGATCCCCGAATCCCATCTCAACCTCCCCTTTAGCCAGGCGCTCAACCATGTGCTGGAGAACCTGATGCAGGAGATGGCCTATCTCTGCATCCCGATCCTCGCGGTCTCGGCGCTGGTGGTGCTCGTCTCCCACTTCGCCCAGTACGGTTTTCTGCTGAGCGGCGAGTCCATCAAGCCCGACATCAAGAAGATCAATCCGGTGGAGGGGGCCAAGAAGATCTTCTCCATCAAGAGCCTGATGGAGTTCGCCAAATCCCTGCTCAAGGTGGCCCTGCTGAGCCTCTTGGTATGGGTCACCATCGAGGGCAACCTGCAGGCGATGCTCCAGTTGCCCGGCTGCGGCATGAGCTGCATCACCCCGGTGCTGGGGGGCATGCTGGGCCAGCTGATGGCGGTCTGCGCCATGGGCTTTGTGGTGATTGCCATCGCCGATTACGCCTTCGAACACTACCAGCACATCAAGCAGCTCAAGATGAGCAAGGACGAGGTAAAGCGGGAGTACAAGGAGATGGAGGGGAGCCCCGAGATCAAGAGCAAGCGCCGCCAGTTCCATCAGGAGTTGCAGTCGAGCAATATGCGCGCCGACGTGAAGCGCTCCTCGGTGATCGTCGCCAACCCGACCCATATCGCCATCGGCATCCGCTACGAGCGGGGAGAAACCCCGCTGCCGGTGATCACCCTCAAGTTCACCGATGCCCAGGCGCTGCAGGTGCGCAAAATTGCCGAAGAGGAGGGGATCCCGGTGCTGCAGCGCATTCCGCTGGCCCGCGCCCTCTATCGGGATGCCCAGCTCAACAACTACATTCCCGCCGACCAGATCGAGGCGACCGCCGAAGTCCTGCGCTGGCTGGAGCAGTGGCGCCAGAGCGAAGGGCCACAGTGGTAGGGCTGCAAGCTGCCCACATCGCCGAACAAACGGCATAAACAGTGAAAAACTGACAAATCCCCGACCGCCCCCTGATATAGCGCACCGCCACGGCTCGTTATCATCCCCTTATCGTCAACCCTGTCGGGAATCACATCATGGCCTTACCAGCAATCGGTGGACACATTCACCTCAACCACACCGCGCCGTCTCATCAGGCAGAAGCCAGCCCGCTGCTGACCCGGGGCAACAAACTGTTCGAACAGTCCGTTCAGCGTGGCATCGGCCACTTCCAGAGCGGCGATCTCAAGCAGGTCATCAGCGCCCTGCGCCAGTTGCAAAGCGCCCCCGATAGCGGCAAGGCGCAGCGGGTGCAGGATGCAATCCAGCACTGGGAACAGCACCACCCGAAAGAGGTGGCCGCTCGCGGCGCTCGTCTGACCGAACTGAAACAGGCGCTGGCCGAACAGGGGGCCATCACCAGAGCCGCCCCGCGACATGAACCGAAAGTGATGGCGGGTGGCACTCAGGCACTGCTGCAAAAGAGCATGGCCGGACTGGAAAAACTGGGCAGCTACGCCTGCACCGACGCCCAGACCTTTGTCCGGCCCAACAACCCGGGCTACCAGAAGATCATCGGCAAACTCAACGACTTCGGGCAGGATCCCCAGCGTCTGGCGGCCAACCAGCGCGCCAACAACAGCGCCAATATGGCCGCCATCCAGATCACCAAAAACAAGCAGCCACTCTCCTTGCGCACCATGGAAAACATCGCGAAGGCGGTGGATGACGCCAAGGCCGGTTGCTGCTCGACCCTGGCCTATTCGGCGGCGGCCGAACTGCTGCGCCACAACAGTGATCAGCGGATCGAAGTGCTGGCCCACCGTGGCGCACAAGGTCACGCCCAGACTCACTGCTTTGTGGTGATTGGCCGTGCCGAGGGGAGTGAACTCACCAAGCCGGAGAGCTGGGGGCCACACGCCAAAGTGGTCGACCCCTGGGCCGCAACCATCGGTGCGCCACTGGTCGGCACCCCCGCCCGCCCCCCTATCGCCAACCTGTGGCCGCCCACAGAGTCGGTCTTTGATAACGCCCGTCAGGAGGATTAATGATGTTTCATGCCATGCTATCGACCCTCGTTCGCCAGCTATCCCTGCCGCAGGAGTGCCTGCACGAAGAGGGACTGGATCTGCAGGCGGGCCCCTTCAGCCTCCATATTCGCGAGCGGGATCAACTGGTGACCCTGTTTATCCCGCTGGGGGATATCCAGACCCCCTCCCTCGCCGCCATGGCCGACTGGCCGGTGCTGCAACTCAGTCGCGGCAGCGAGCAGAGCACCCTGCTCTGGTGCCGCGAGTGGCTGGATAAACTGGATGTGGATCTCCTGACCGACATGGTCAGCCGCATGTTGCATCAAGCCGACGCCCTGACCCAAAGCACGGCCCCGGCAACCCCTGGGGTCAGTGAGCCCGCAATCGAACCAGCCGTATCACGCCCGAACTGCGCTATCCCGACGACCATTCGCGCCTGAGTTTGGCGTCGGTTGATAAGGGAACACAGCGCAACCAGAACGGGGCCATCACTGATGGCCCCGTTTTGTTTCTCACGTTGAATGGATTTGCCCTACCCCACCTCCCCCAGCGCGCCGATCAGGGCGTCGAGTCCTTGATCGACCTTCGAGCGGGGGCAGCCGACGTTGAGGCGGATATAGCCTTTGCCTTCCGGGCCGTAGGTGTCGCCGCGCATGATGGCGACCCGGTATTTCTCCACCAGCAAGGTCTGCAGCGCATCCATCCGTTCGGTGGAATCGATGCCAAGGCCGCGCAGATCAATCCAGGCGAGATAGGTCCCTTCGGGCACCCGATAGTCGATGGCGGGGAAAGCCGCGTTGAGCCGCGCCGCCACCTGGGTGAGGTTGCCATGCAGATAGCTTTTCAGGGCATCGAGCCAGGCTGCGCCGTCCCGATAGGCACTGATATGGGCCAGCACCCCGAGAATGGGCGGCGATGAGAGGCCATGGGCCGCCTTGAGCCGCTGCAGATAGGCGGCCCGCGCCTCGGCGTTGGCGATAAAGGCGTAGGCGCCGCCAAGGGCGGGAATATTGAAGGATTTGGATCCCGAGCTCACCAGCGCCCAGTGGTCATCCGGCGCTACCTCACTCCACGGCAGGTAGCGGGCAAAGCTCACATCCATATGGATGTCGTCCGTGATGACCTTGACCCCGTGGCGCTGGCAGATGGCGGCCATCCGGCCGAGTTCATCCCGCGTCCAGACCCGGCCGGTGGGGTTGTGGGGGCTGCAGAGCAGCAAAATCCGGCAATCGGGGCGGGCCGCTTGCTGCTCGAAACAGACCCAGTCTATCTGGTAACTCCCCTGCTCTTTTTTAAGCGGACAAGGCAACAGCACCCTGTCATTGGCAACCAGCATATTGCCGAAGGCGTCGTAGGCGGGGGTATGCACCAGCACTCCTTCGCCCGGCGCCGACCAGAGGCTCACCAGCTGGGCAATCACATAGATGACCGAGGGGCCGTAAACCAGCGTCTCGGGGTCGAGGCTCGCCCCGTAACGGTGGGCAAACCAGTCGCTCACCGCCCCTTTGAAGTCGTCGTGATTCCAGCGGCTGTAGCCAAATACCCCGTGCTCAAGGCGGGCTGCTAACGTCTGGCGAATGCAGGGGGCGGTCGCGAAATCCATGTCGGAGATGGTAAAGGGGAGCAGATCGGCATGGCCAAAACGGTCGACCACATAGTCCCACTGGGTGCAGTAGGTGCCGTGGCGGTCGACCACGCGGTCGAAGTCATAAATATCGTGCATGAAGTTTCTCCCTCCATAAACAGGAGACATATTGGGAGAGGCAAACAAGGGGGGCTTGCGCCCCCCGTTCGGATCTTATTGGCCGGTTCAGGCCCCCATCAGGCTCTGCAGCTGGTTTTTCACCAGATGCACCTGCGGGCCGATCACCACCTGCAGGTTGTGCTCGTCGAGCTTGATCACCCCGATGGCACCGTTCGCCTTCAATACCTTGTCATCGACCCGGCTCATGTCCTGCACCGACATCCGCAGGCGAGTGATGCAGTTATCGAGCGCCAGGATGTTATCGGCCCCGCCCAAGGCGTTGAGGATGATTTCACCGTTGTAACCGCTGTTGCCAGCCTTCTTGCCCGCAGGCTGGGCAGCCTCGCTGGTTTCAATCTCACGGCCCGGGGTCTTGAGGTTAAAGCGCACGATGGCGAAGCGGAACACGCTGTAGTAGATGGCAAACCAGATGGCGGCCGCGACCGGCACCAGATACCACTTTGTGGCGGTGCCTTGCAGCACGCCGAACACCAGAAAATCAATGAGGTTACCGTCGGTGTTGCCGATGGTGACGCCGAGCAGCCCCATGGTCATAAAGCCCAGACCCGTCAGGATGGCGTGAATAACGTAGAGCACCGGCGCCACGAACAGGAACAGGAACTCAAGCGGCTCTGTGATGCCACCAATGACGCAGGCCACCACACCGGAGACCAGCAGCGCCTTGATCTTGCCGCGATTTTCCGGGCGAGCGCAGTGATACATGGCGAGCGCCGCCCCCGGCAGACCGCCCAGGAAGGCAGGCATCTTGCCCTGAGAGAGGAACGAAGTGGCAGAGACCGAGAAGCCGCTGGTGTCGGCGCAAGAGAGCTCGGCGTAGAAAATATTGAGCGCGCCGCTCACCTCGTTGCCGCACACAAGTGACGTGCCGCCCGCTTCGGTAAAGCGGATGAGCGCCACCAGAATGTGGTGCAGACCGAGCGGCAGCAGCAGACGCTCACCGGTACCGAACAGGAAGGGGCCGAAGGGACCGGCGTGGGAAATGAGCGCCCCGATACCATTAATGCCTGCGGCAAACCAGGGCCAGGCGAACGGCACGACCAAGCCGACCACACCCAGTACCAGCACTGTGATGATGGGCACGAAGCGGGCACCGCCGAAGAAGGCGAGCGCATCGGGCATCTTGTAGGTGTAGAAACGGGCGTGCAGTTTGGCGACGATCACCCCGACGATGATGGCCCCCAGAATCCCGGTGTCGATGGAGCTGATGCCGAGGATCGATTTCACCCCGTAGGCCTTCTCCGCCGCGGCATCACCGATAACGTTGGCCACGGTCAGGTAGAAGTTGATGGAGAGGTTGAGCGCCGCATAGCCGACGAAACCGGCAAAGGCCGCAACCCCCTTCTCTTCTCGCGCCAATCCCAGCGGAATGGCCACCGCAAACATCACCGGCAGGTAGATAAAGGCCACCAGCCCCACCTTGGTCATCCAGAGGAACAGCAGTTGCAGCACGGTATTGTCGAGGAAGGGCATGCTCTGCTTGACCGCATCGCTGGTGAGCGAGCTGCCGACACCGAGCAGAATGCCCGAGAAGGCCAGCAGGGCGACCGGCAACATAAAGGTCTTGCCGAGGCTCTGCAGGAACTCCCAGATGGTGGATTTGGCTTGAGGCTTGGCCATGAAACGGCTCCTTGTGAATAAACAGCAATATCTGCGGCTGCCCTCCCCCGCTCGAGGCGATCTCGACGCAATCTCGAAGCAGAGGCGCGGGTCAGCATCAGGTTTTGCCGGATGATAAATCGTTTTATCAAACTACAAGTGCCGACAAGATCACAGAATTAGGGGGCTGGCTGGCAGCTGGATCCAAATTTGTGAGCCGGATCGGCCCAATGGTGATGTAACGTTTCACTTGAGCATCTGAGCAGGTATGCTGGGGCCTCGCTCTCAATCAGCCATCGCACCCCGTTCGCCCTATGCCGTCCAAACCGCTCGTCTCGAAAAACGTCAAGATCACCGATGTCGCCCAGCGGGCGGGAGTATCGGTCACCACCGTCTCAATGGTGCTCAACGGCAAGGGGCGCATCTCGCCCGCCACCGCCGAGCGGGTGCAGCAGGCGATAAAAGAGCTCGACTACGTGCCCAACAGCGCCGCCGCCAACCTGCGCAGCCAGCAATCCAATCTGGTGGGGCTGATCCTGCGCGACATCACCGACCCCTTCTATACCGAAGTGACCGCCGGGGTGAGCGAGGTGCTGGAGCAGCAGGGCTATCTGCTGTTTCTGACCCAGTGCGGCCACAGCCCGGAGCGGTTGCAGCAGAGCATCCAGTCCCTGTCACGGCAGGGGGTGGCGGGCATCATCTTCAATCCGGTGCGCGGCGCGGCGGCCAAGACACTGGAGACCCTGCTCGATTCCGAACTGCCGGTGGTGTGCGCCGCCCGCTCCTACTATCGGGATGATGTGGACTTTATCGGCCCCGACAATACCCACGCCGCCAAACAGGCCACCACTTATCTGATCGAACAGGGTCACCGCCATATCGCCTACGTCGGCGGGCGGGCCGACTCCCTCACCCGCGCCGAGCGGATCGGCGGCTACTGCGCCAGCCTGCTGCAATATGGCCTCCCCTTCAAACCGGAGTGGGTACTGGAGTGCGAGCGCACCCAGCGCAGCGCCGCCGACACCATCGCCCAGCTGCTGCACCAGCACCCCAAGGTGACCGCCGTGCTCTGCCACTACCCCGAGGTGGCGCTCGGCGCCATCTATGGCGTCGAGGCGAGCGGCCGCACCGTGGGCAAGGACAACTACATCGGCCAGCAGGTGGCCCTGCTTGGCTTTGACGACGTGGCGGAAGCGGAACTCACCACCCCCGCTCTCACCTTTGTCAGCTCACCGGCGCGGGAGATTGGCCGACAGGCGGCAAGGCGACTGCTGGCCCGGATGCAGCAACCCGAGCTCGCCCCCAACCGCCATATCATCACCCCCAACTTGCAGAAGCGGGAGTCGGCCTGAGTTGGCAAGGCTGGCCCGTCTGCAGCAGCCCGAACTTGCCCCCATCCGCCATCACATCACCACTCACCAGCAAACCGCAGAAGCGAGAATCGGCCTGAGCTGGCTGGGCAAGCCTGCAACAGCCTGAGCTCGCCCCAACCGCCATATCATCACCGCTCACCAGCAAACCGCAGAAGCGGGAACCGGCCTGAGGCACACGGTTGCAACGCGCGGGCAAGGGGCTGTCGAGGTCAAGTAGTAAAGAAGGGGCGCAAAACGTGAGCCTGCTCACTGCGCTGGCAAGGAGAGATTGAGAGCCAAGTGGAGAGGAATATGATGGGCGCCTCCCTCTCTTCACGAGCCCCTTTATGAGCAACCCGCACGACCAGAACCCGCCAACTGAAATCCATCGCTGTGACAAATGCAGGGAGCGCACCCGCCATATCGTGGTGTTGGTGCCACGGGATCACAGCCAGGATGTGATGCCCAAAGACCCGCGCAAAGCCTTCTGGCAAGCCTTTCGCTCCAGCAGCCTGACCAATGCGGTCTTCGGCCAGACCCTCGCCTATCAGGCCACCCATGTAAAACATCTTATTTGTGAGCGGTGCGGGGAGAAGTTTCTGGAGTATTAAGTGGCGGTTGTACCCGGCATGAGGTGAAGCTCTGCCTGCGGTTGCTGTGCAAAACGGTCAGATAGAAACCTCTTAGTGAGTAATTTATTGATCTTTGGCAGGTTTTTTGCCCGACGGCGGTTTTACTCTGCCCACATCTCGATTAATATGCCCCACTTGGCAACCACTCTTGCAGAGATCACCCTGTGCAGCCGTTTCGCCATCCCCCCACATCGTCGGATAACCGCAGCAGGCTGGAGGCTGTAATCCACGGGCGGTAGCGTGTTTTTTTCTCTTTGAGACAATTCAATACACTTGTGACTCAGGGTGCAACTTGTCTTCTGCAACCAGTATATGGGTAGTTTTAATACTTATAATATTAACAACCATGTTCAAGCGCGATGTATAGTAAATGTAGACGCAAGTATTTAGTTGTTAAATACGTGATATTATTCTTAGTTAGCCTTCCTTTATTAAAGGATAAGTATAAAACAAGCATATTGCAATAGAACTCATTGATTTATTGCGTGAATTTATCGCGTGACATATTCCATTATCTATTTAATTAATTTACACGCATTTATAAATTCTTTGTGTTCCCTTAGACTTATAATAATCTATGACTTTTTAAAATCATCTAAAATTCTTTAGAGATTTAACGACACTTTGAATTCATGTAACGCTAGAAAAAATCATATCTGGAGATAAAATTGAATCATATCATATCTAGATTTTCAATAAGAAATCTATTCAACATTCAAAATGTTGACTTTATATTTGAAGATAACGAATTAATACTGGTTGGTGAAAATGGCAGTGGAAAAACCACTGTTATTAATATGCTTTATCATATGCTAAAAGCTGACTTTAAAAAACTAGAAAACTATGAGTTTGATAAAATTGAACTAGAGTTTTCCAATAAAGACATTATTAGCTTTAGCAAATATGAATTGAAGTTGCTGACTAAATATAAAGGCCGACAATCTTTTTTAAGGGTTCAGCGTAATTTAAATTCATTTTTTGAAAATTCCATGGAATTCAAAAAAGTCATCTCTGAAATAGAAAGTAACGAGTTTGATATAGATAGCATTGATAGTGAAATTTTATCAACTCGACTTGGATATCAAAAAAGCAAATGGAAAGATGAATTAAACAGTGATTTCAAATTACTTATCTCTCATCCGGAAAAGACTTTCAATCGTTTTAATGAGATCATAAAACATAATATTGGTGAAGCTGATATTTTATACTTCCCTACATATCGTCGAGTTGAAGAAGATTTAAAAAATCTAGAAATTGATATTAACGAAGAAGATGATGTTGATTTAAGAATATCCGGTTCTTCTGACATCCCAATACAATTCGGAATGAAAGATGTAAATGAAAAATTTGAAGAAATAAAATCAGAAGTATCAAAACTATCTAGTAAAGCACTCACTAATTTATCTGGGGAAATGTTAAGGCAATTAGTGCGCGGTGATGTAACAGAAGTACCAGACCTATCGAAAATTTCAAAATCCGATATTGAGGTTGTATTGGCTCGCGTCGGAACAATGTTTAGCCCAAGCGATAAAAAAGGCATCATAGATATAGTAGAGAGTGGTAGTTATCCGGCTTCAGATAATTTATTAGTATATTTTCTCAGTAAACTCGTTGAGGTCTATGGAGAGCAAAAAGAAATTGACCTATATACAGATAAATTTGTCGAAGTTTGCAATGGATATTTGGAACAAACAGAATTAGTTTACGATAAATCAAATGCAGATATCTATGTCCATAGTAATAAATCAAAAAATAAAATCTCTCTAAGTGCATTGTCCTCTGGAGAACAACAAATAGTCTCACTATTTTCAAAGATATATCTTAATTCTAAAAAGAAATTCATTATTCTATTTGATGAACCGGAACTTTCGCTTTCTATTTTTTGGCAAATGAACTTACTCCCAGATATCGTAGCATCGAAAAAATGTAGTTTGCTTATAGCTGTCACACACTCACCATTTATTTATGACAACAATTTAAAAACGAAAGCAAAAAATTTATCTGACTTCATTCATATCAACAAGGAACTCAGCTCCGATGCTTGAACAGATAAATGCCCAGATGAGTCGCTCCGCTGTCGCTATATCAATTCATAAATTCAAATTGCTAAAGAATAAAAAAACCTATGTTTTTTTATTTCTTGAAGGTGAGGATGATGTCTACTTTTACCCTCAGAATGCAAAAAATATGTACCACGATAAGTACATCCTACCTCTAAATTGTGATGGAAAAGATGGAGTTATTGAAGCAAATGAAGTTCTCTCCAAGGACCTTGGTGATTGTATCGTAGGTTTTTTTGTTGACAAAGATTTTGATGAACAAAAAAATCCTTCCATACCCAAAGACGTTTACATTACACCAACATATTCGGTGGAAAACATTGTGTACAACAGAGAGACTTTTATAAATTTTTTGATAGGTAGATTTTTATTATTGCCTACCGACGATGGTTTCACTAAATGTTTAAAACTATATGATTCTTTATCAATGAAATTCTATGAATCAATACGCCTATATAATATGTGGATATATGCTCAAAGGAATTACGCAACCGTAGATAAAGCTAAAAAACTAAATCTTCCTAAATGCTTACCCACTGAGTTCATTCATGTTACTAATGCCAACATAGAAGCCAAATACGATCTTAACCTCATTGAAACAAAACATCCGACAGCACCAAAGCTAACTCAAGAAATGCTAAGATTGGCAGATGAAGCACTGAAGAATATTAACCCAGAACTAACCTTTAGAGGTAAGTTTAACTGGCATTTTTTCTCATATATTCTAGGGCTACTCATTGATGATGCTAATGATGAAAGAAAACGGACTTACTTAAACACGTCAGTAAAATTTAATGTCTCAAGAAGAGATCCAAGAAAGTTATTTGAAGAAATATCTCCCTTTGCAAAACCCCCAGAATGTTTGCTGCAATACCTTAATAAAATAAACGCATAAAAACTTGGAGGTATAAATTACGAAGCATATTCTAACATTCGCGTAATCCCCCCGGTAGGGTGCAATAAGCACAGCACTTTGCACCTCTACTTTCCAGCCTCCAGATATCTGTTCCAGAAAGAGCACCCAGAGATGAAACGAATTCTGATTATTGGCAACTCCGGCTCGGGCAAGAGCTGGTTGGCGGCCCGATTGGCTGAGCGGTTAACTATCCGCGAGGTCAATCTGGACACCATCGTCTGGCAGACGGGCGGCTTTAACCAGAAACGGCCCCAGCATGAGATTGACCATGCCATTCAAACACTTGCTCAAGAGCACTCATGGGTGGTCGAAGGGGTATTTGGTGCCTTGGCCGAGCAACTGCTTGATACCGCCGATACCCTGCTCTTTCTCGATCTCGACTGGTCTGTATGCCGTGACTCACTGCTATCGCGCGGATCACAAAGCGCCAGACAACGGGATGCAGTGGCTGCGGAAGAGAACTTTCAACAACTGCTGGTGTGGGCATCGGAATATGGGCAGCGAGCTGGCAAAAGCTCCCGCCAATTTCATCGCGAACTGTTTGATCGATTCCCAAATGACAAGCACCGTTTCACGACTCGGGCAGCGGTAAATAGCTATCTCACTCAACTGACCGTTAAGCGCTAACAGGAGACTTGATGGACCAATACAAACAGACGCCAAAACCTGACTATCTGTTTTTCAAAAAATTTATATCCTATCTGGCAATTACCGCACCTATCGGTCTGATCCCGGAATTTATCCGGCAGGATTTTCATATGGATTTGCTCTCATGGCAGAAGGGCGGCCGCCTCACTCTGATCATGATCGGCGTCGCGGCGGCAATGGCGGGAATTGACTGGCTCGTGCATCGCTATCGAGCCAAGCGCAGCAGCCGGGGTGGTTGATCGGCCCACAAGCCGTGTAATGGCAAGAGCGGGGTAAAAAAAGGCGGCCCGCAGGCCGCCCGGCATTACTGACCTAACAGCTGGTAGATCGCATGATTGGCAAACTTGGGATCGTTGGCCACCACGCCTTCCACCCGTTTCAGAGTGGGGCCTGCCAGCTTCTCGACCTCGGGGTTTGGCGAGGAGTAGAAGTAGACCTTGGTCTTCGCAGGCAACGGCTTGAGATGCCAGTTGTCAGCGGCTTTAACCTCGAAACCTTCCTGGTTGTCCTTGGTCAGCTGCTTCACATAGGCAGAGAGCACTTCACGTGTTTCCATCGGATCTTCGTGTACCAGTGCCTGACCATTGATGCCCGGGAAGCTGCCACCACCGCTGGCGCGGTAGTTGTTGGTGACCACGTAGAAGTTCTGCTTCGGATCGATCGCGTTGCCATTGTAGGTGAGCTGGCTAATGCGCTGGCTGTCGCTGACCTTCTTGCCATCCTGGTTATAGCGAGCAGGCTGGGTGACATCCACCTCGTAGCTCACCCCTTTGATCGCATCGAGGTTGTAGGGACGGAAATCGTCAACCACCAGCCACTGCGCCTGATCGGAGTTCGGGTCAATCTGACGATACTGGACGGCACTCTTCTCCAGCCACTCTTTCACGGTGGCGCCATCGACTTTCACCACCTGCAAGGTATTGGGGAAGACATAGAGATCCGCGACGTTGCGCCCGGAGATGTCGCCCGCCTGCACCCAGGTGTAGTCGTTGGGACCGTTGCGCCCGCCACGGAACGGCGCCGCCGCCGACAGCACGGGCAGGTCTTCCTTGAGGCCGCAATTAAGGCCGTTCTGCTTCAGACAATCCGCTTTCACCTGCTCGACATGCCACTGCTGGGCATCGCTCACGATCTGGATGGAGGCATCATCCTGCGCGACCGAGAAGAAGCTATGAATAGGGGCGGTCAGCTTGCCGATAGGCAGGCTCAGCCACTCAATGGTCTCGTCGTGGACGGTCTGGATCAGATTCACGACCCCCTGATCCTCTTCACCGCTTGGCAACGCTTTGACCTTGCGCAGTTCAGAGTGACTATCCGCCACCTGCCAACGCCCATCCTGATAGGTCAACTTGAGATCGATGATGCCAAGATGGTTACCTGTCACGCCGGGCATAACGGCCGGAACGCCAGCAATCTTGCCCGTTTTGTTATCCACGTTCTCGATATCGGGATACTCGCCGGGGAAGGCTTTGTGGGCATGGCCCAGCAGCAGGGCATCCAGCCCCTTCACCTGGGCAAGATAGATGGCGGCGTTCTCCATCAGAGGTTCTTGCGGGGTGCCGGTGATACCGGAGTGCGCCGCAATGATCACCAGATCGGCACCCTTGGCACGCATCTCGGGGATGTAGTGCTCGGCAGTCTCGACCATGTCAGCCACGACGACCTTGCCTTCAAGGTTGTGCTTGTCCCACTGGAGGATCTGGGGCGGGTTCATCCCCAGCACACCCACCTTGATGGTCTGCATCTTGCCGTTGGCATCTTTTACCTGACGATCCAGCAGCACATAGGGCTTGAAGTGTTGCGGCATGGCATCCCAGTCAACCTTGCCATCACTGCCGCGCTTGAGGGTGTTGCCGTCGAAGACGTTGGCATTCACGACCTGGTAGTTGGCCCCGGAGAGGGTTTTCGCCAGGAACTCGAGGCCGTAGTTGAATTCATGGTTGCCGAGGTTGCCCACGTCATATTTCAGCTCGTTGAGCACCTTGATGGCGGGGTGACCTGCCGACTTGGTCAGATAATCGGGATCGCCCTTGTATTGGGAAAAGACATAGTCAGACAGGGGAGTGCCCTGGATCAGGTCACCGTTGTCGATCAGCAGGTTGTTGCTGTTCTCGTCACGGGCTTGCTTGATCAGCAAGCCCGTGCGGGCAAGGCCCAGCGAATCATCTCGCTTGTTCTGGTAGTAGTCGAAGCTCAGCAGGTTGGAGTGAACGTCGGAGGTCTCCATCAACCGCAGATTGACATCGCCCGGGGTACTGTCGTCACTGCTTTGGCATCCGGAGAGGGCAAGCAGTACCGCCACCGCGCTCAGTTTGAGAGTGAAGTGCATTGTTATTTTTCTCGCTTATTGTTAGTGCCAGTCGGGGCATGCTACCTGCTGCGGTAGGGTTTATCTGTGATCTACGTGGGTTTATAACTACAATAACCACATTAATATTCGAAATTTAAGGCCCGCACAGTATTTTAAACTGACGGATGCAACATTCATTTCGTGCCTGCACGGTCATGGCCCGCTGGTGCGAATAGCGCAGCGTATTCGGACATTCGCGTCATCACCTCTACCCTTCTGCCATCCTCTCTCTTGCCACCACACCCGCTTCCCAAACAGGCGGTGCCATTCACTTCGTTTATTGTCCCCTACGTCTCCCATCCCTCCTCTGTGCTCGCCTTGCCAATCCAATTGGCCTCCACCATCAGGCGCATAAAAATCCTAATCCGCCCGGCGAAAGCGCGACTTTTTGTGAGAAAGGTCACATCTCGCGGCACCGTTAAACCACATATAAATCCAGACCCCGCAGGTGATTAATTTATTGATATGGCGCATAACAAACCTTGCCGCACGCTTGATACCAATTCATTTGTTTGTTTTTAAAGAAAAAATCAGCAATGACCTGAAAATGGCGAGTCCTGCCTGAAAACGGGATCTTCATCACATCGCGTTTTACTGCGCACAAAAATCCAGTGATTAGCACATTTGTCCGATAGGGAGGGGGCGGGCGAGCCGCGATAATGTTCAGGTCATTTTTATCCAGTACGTCGATACGTACTCACGCATAGCTTCCGTCACCGGAAGCGGGGAGAGCGCCATGATCACCACCTTGATCAATGAACATCTGATCAACCTCGATTTGAAAGCGACGCGAAAGGAAGAGGTCTTCACCGAGATGGCCCGCCTGCTGGCGTCGCAAGGCAAGGTCAGCGACGAGCAGGCCTTTATCAAGGATCTGTGGGCCCGCGAAGAGCTGGGCAACACCGGCTTTGAGGAAGGCGTGGCCCTGCCCCACGCCAAGAGTGCGGCGGTCTGCAACCCGGCGGTCGCCATCGGCATCAGCCGCAACGGCATCGAGTACGGCGCCGAAGATGGCAAGCCGTCCCACATTTTCTTTATGATCGCCTCCCCCGATGGCGGCGCCAATCACCATATCGAAGTGCTGGCCGAGCTCTCCGGCAAGCTGATCGAAGAAGGCTTTATCGCCAAGCTGCTGGCAGCCAAGAGCCCGGCCGACGCGCTGGCACTGCTGCTGGCCAAGAAAGAGGAACAGAGCGCATCCCCGACCACCAGCAAGGGTTTCATTATCGGTGTCACCGGTTGCCCGGCCGGTATCGCCCACACCTATCTGGCGGCCGAGTCGCTGGAGCGCGCCGCCCGTGAGCTGGGTTACGAGGTGAAGGTGGAGACCAACGGCTCCATCGGCGTCAAGAACAGCCCGACTGCGGACGAGATTGCCCGCGCCACCGCCATCGTGGTCGCCTGTGACAAGCAGGTGGACATGGCCCGCTTCGCGGGCAAGCCTCTGATCAAAACCGGCGTCAAGGCTCCCATCAAGGATGGCAAGGGTCTGATCGAGCAGGCACTGAAAGCCCCGGCCTATGTGGCTGGCAAAGAAGATAAAAAGGGTGAAGAGAAGAGCGCGGGCGGCAGTTCCGATCTCTATCGCTACCTGATGAACGGCGTATCCCACATGATCCCGTTCGTGGTGACCGGAGGTCTGTTGATTGCGCTGGCGCTGGCCATCGGCGGCAACCCGACCCCGAGCGGCATGCAGATCCCGGAAGGGAGCATGTGGAACCAGATCCTCAACGTGGGCGTGGCCGCCTTTACCCTGATGATCCCCATTCTGGCGGGCTATATCGCCTACGCCATCGGTGATCGCCCGGCGCTGGCACCGGGCTTTATCGGCGGCTGGATCGCCAACAACGGCAGCTTCTACGGCGCTGACGCCGGGACCGGCTTTATCGGTGCCATCATCGCGGGCCTGCTGGTCGGCTATCTGGTGCGCTGGATTGCGACCCGTCAGTACCACAAGATGGTACAGCCGCTGGTGCCGATCCTGATCGCTCCCATCGTCGGTTCCCTGTTTATCGCTGCGGTATTCATCTTCATCATCGGCGCCCCGATTGCCGACATGATGACTGGCCTCAACGCCATGCTGCTCTCCATGAGCGGCGGCAGCCTGGTGCTGCTGGGTATCGTGCTGGGTGGTATGGCTGGCTTTGATATGGGTGGCCCGGTCAACAAGGTGGCGTTCCTGTTCTCGGTCGGCATGATTGCCTCCGGTCAGACCCAGTTTATGGGTGCCATGGCCTGCGCCATCCCGGCCGCGCCCCTTGGCATGTCGCTGGCAACCGTGCTCGGTCGCAAGCTGGGTATCTTCGATGCCTCTGAAATCGAAGCGGGCAAAGCCGCCGGTGCCATGGGTCTGGTGGGGATCTCCGAAGGGGCGATTCCGTTTGCCGCCCGTGATCCGCTGGCCGTTATCCCGGCCAACATTCTGGGCAGCATGACCGCTGCAGTGATGGCCTTCCTGTTCGGCATCACCAACAGCGTTGCCCACGGTGGCCCCATCGTGGCCCTGCTGGGTGCGGTCAACAAGCCGCTGCTGGCCCTGCTCTGCATGATCTGCGGCGCCATCGTCACCGGCGTGGTGGCGGTTGCCCTGAAAAAGCTGCGGGTCAAAAAGAGTGACGAGGTGACCCTGGCCAAGGCGGCCTGAGTTCCCACCTCCTGCTGAAACCTGCAATCAACCTGCAATCAAAGAGGGGCCCAGTGGCCCCTCTTTTGCTTTTCCTGCAATCACGTGGCCTTGCACAACAACCATTTTCTACAAATTAAGCGCTGTTTAGTGACGGAGCCCCCGCCGTCATCTTCATAGAATCCTCGTCATACATAAGACCGGAGGTTCAATGCAGATCCACTCCCTACAAACACTCGTCAATCAACAGATCAATCAGCTCGGCCATGCCGAGCAGGCGGGCCGCCTGGCTAACCAGGGCGCAGCCAGCGCTGGGGTCGGCGCCTCGTCACAGGAGCGTGCCTTTGCCCACGCCGTCTTCGAGCAGGTTCGCAACATCTCCCTCAATCAGCAGGAAGTCGCCGGGCTGCTGCCGCATATCGCCAGCTTCACCCTGCATCAGGACAAGGGGGGCCGCGCCATCCTCGCCGGATTGCGATCCGACCAACTCTCCCTCACCGATGCCAAGCTGCTGCTTGATGCCGCCGCTCGTCAGCTGCCACCCGCGTTGCCGGAGCGTCCGGCCAAACCGGCGCCGGCCCTCCCGCCCCGCCAGCAGAACAACACTGTTGATCTCTGCCACCACTTCGCCGGGCAGGATGTGCAGGTATTGGCCAGCAAACCGGCCCCCGGCAGCAATAGCGCAGCCATTTGGCCCAGTGCCAGCAAGCCGGGACAGTTCGGCGTCTTTATTCCGGGCGAAGGGATGAAACATGCCCCGACCCTGGCCGATGCCAAGCGCCAGCTGGATGCCTACAGTGCTGGCCAACTGACCAGACAGCTGGAGGCCCGCTGGGGCGGCGCCGTCAGTGTGCTCGCTGAAAAGCCGGCTGCCGATTTTGACCGTCCGGCCATCTGGCCAAGCGCCAGCAAACCGGGCAGTTACGGTATCCATATTCCCGGCAAGAGCGCCATGCGGGCCGAAGATCTGGCCAAGGCCGACAGCCTGTTTGCCAAAAATGGTATTGCCGCTCGCCTGAGCGATGGCCAGCACATCAAGGTCAATGGCACCAATCTGCCTGAAGCCACGCGAGTTTCGCTTGAGCGGCAACATCAGATTGCCATCACCCCCATCATCATCAATGGCAAGGAGATCGCCTATCTGTTCAGCGGCCAGCAGCAGCTGAACCGGAACGTGCTCTTCTCCTCCCACGGCAGTGGCATCAATGAGGGCACCTTTACCAAGCCGGAGGGGATCGAATTTGATTTCGCCTCGACCCGCAACAATGTGCTGGTCTCCAACACCATGGCTTTCGCCGAGAAGCTCAAGGATGGCTTGGTCGGCTTTCACGACGAGAGCCAGATCTACGGCACCCTGAGCCGGGAGGCGACCAACTACCGGCTCGATGGCGGCATTCGCACCCAACCGGAGCAGGCTGCCGAGCTGATCGGGCGGATTAACCGCAACGGGGCCGAACAGCCTTTTGATTTTGTGCTGCTCAACCGTGAGGCCAAGGGGGTTCACTTCGCAGATCTGCTGCAGGGGTTCAAGGACACGGTAGGGTGGCTGCCCGACCAGCTGGTCTGCCACTTCTGCCGTCCGCAGGATGAGAACAAGGGCCGCTTCAACGTCAGCAACAACTATCTGGGATGAGCCACACCATGAACCTCTATGTCACTCGTCTGGGCGAACTGGCCGCCCACCTTGGCATCAACACTATCGAACAGGACGAGACGGGCCATGCCTGCCTCACCCTGGACCGGCTCTGGGCCATTCATCTGGCCCCGCTAGGCACAGAGAGCATGGTCATGTTTCTGCGTGCCAGTGCCCTTGGCAGCGACGCGCATGCGCGCGACCTGCTGCGCG
Organism: Aeromonas sp. QDB62; assembly: GCF_027705695.1. Lineage (NCBI taxonomy): Bacteria > Pseudomonadati > Pseudomonadota > Gammaproteobacteria > Aeromonadales > Aeromonadaceae > Aeromonas > Aeromonas sp. QDB62. Next base: position 76,285 of record NZ_JAPDCD010000011.1, read on the forward strand.
GCAACCTCTTTAGCGCCGAGCCCTCGACCATCCGGGTGGCGCTGGGTCAGGACGATCATCTGCTCCTCTGGTGCCAGCTGCCGCTGGCAAACAGCGAGGCCGCGCAGATCCAGCTTGCCCTGCAGCAACTGGTCGCCCGGGCGGTCGCGTTGAGTTGTGAAGGGGAATCCTCCCCACACAGCGACAATCTCTCCACCTTGAGGGTCTAGACAATACGCAGGAGTGCACCGGGCACTCCTGTCCCCCTCTTTGGCCAGTCCGCCAATCCCTCGGGCTGGCCCTTTTTCTCTCTGCGCCACCTCTCGCGCCACCGCTTGCAAGATGCCCTTCCCCCCGCCAGCTGGCTGAAATGGCAGCAATCCGGCATCAGCGGTGTGATGTTTCTCACGCTTTGTCCGCGAAAGCGCAAAAACTAGGAAAATTTCCTAGCCCCACTAGGGATGGCTCTCAAGCCATTTATTTCCCCCCTGATTAGAGTCACCTCACCTGATGTCGTGACCCGCACCACGACGGGCAATGTGCCCCGTCACCCCGTGCCGGGCCCGGGTTTATATGGATGGAGCGTCGAGCGCAGCAACGGCTGGCAGCCCCTGACTTTCCGTTCCCCCTTCCGTGGCGTGACCTCTTACAACCTATCTACAAATGAGGGGCGCGGCGGAAATACCGTCTATCTCGCAGAGGATGAACGAAGATGTTGAAATTTCTCCAACAGGTCCGGGTCCCCACCCTGGACCTGCCGGTCGAAGCCCGGCGCAAGCTCTGGTTCAAGCCGTTTATGCAATCTTATCTGGTTGTATTTATTGGCTATTTGACCATGTATCTGATCCGCAAGAACTTCAACATTGCGCAAAATGACATGATCCAGGAGTACGGTCTCTCGATGACCGAGCTCGGCATGATCGGCCTTGGCTTCTCCATCACCTACGGGGTGGGCAAGACCATCGTCTCCTACTACGCCGATGGCAAGAACACCAAGCAGTTCCTGCCGCTGATGCTGATCCTCTCCGCACTCTGCATGCTGGGCTTCAGTGCCAGCATGGGCGGCACCGGGTTCAGCCTCTACTTCATGATCTTCTTCTACGCGGCCAGCGGTTTCTTCCAGAGCTGCGGCGGTTCGTGCAGCTACTCCACCATCACCAAGTGGACCCCTCGCAACAAGCGCGGCACCTATCTGGGTATGTGGAACCTCTCCCACAACGTGGGCGGTGCCGGTGCGGCCGGTGTGGCGCTGTTCGGTGCCAACTACCTGTTTGATGGCAACGTGCTCGGCATGTTTATCTTCCCGTCCATCATCGCGCTGGTAGTCGGCTTTATCGGCCTGCGTTTTGGTAGTGATTCACCGGAAGCCTATGGTCTGGGCAAGGTAGAAGAGCTGTTTGACGAAGTGGCGAGCGAAGAAGATATCGCCACCGAAGAGCAGAAGCTGACCAAGGGTCAGATCTTCGTGAAGTACGTGCTGCTGAACAAGGTGATCTGGCTGCTCTGCTTTGCCAACATCTTCCTCTACGTGGTGCGCATCGGTATCGACCAGTGGTCCACCGTGTACGCTCACCAGGTACTGGGCTTCTCCAAAGAGATCGCCATTCAGGGCTTCACCTTCTTCGAAGTGGGCGCACTGGTCGGCACCCTGATGTGGGGTTACCTCTCCGATCTGGCCAACGGCCGTCGTGGTCTGGTGGCTTGCGTGGCGCTGGCGCTGATCATCGCGACCCTGGGTCTCTACCAGCATGCGACTACCCAGTTTATGTTCCTGGGCTCCCTGTTCACCCTGGGCTTCCTGGTGTTTGGTCCGCAACTGCTGATCGGCGTGGCCGCCGTGGGCTTCGTACCCAAGCAGGGCATCAGCGTGGCCGATGGCGTCAAGGGCACCTTTGCCTACCTGATCGGTGATAGCTTCGCCAAACTGGGTCTGGGCATGATCGCCGATGGCACCCCCATCTTCGGCCTGACCGGCTGGACCGGCACCTTCGCTGCGCTGGACATCGCCGCAGCCACCTGTTTGGTGCTGATGGGCTGTGTTGCCGTAGCCGAAGAGCGCAAGATCCGCCGCATCAAGCGCGAACTGAAAGCCACCGAGCTGGCAGCCCAGACCGCCTGATCCCCTCAAGATTGTCGCTGATTGTTCAGGGCCACCCACAGCGGTGGCCCTTGTCGTTTGGGGAACCCAGACACCCGACTGGCCCGACATCTGCCTGCACTGCCGCTCAAGGGGCAGGCATATCCCCATCAAGATCCCACTTTTCATATGGACTTTTGGTAAAAGCCCCCCGCTGGCGCTATCTTGTGGCTCCCCCTTGTCAGCATCACAGAGAGCAGATGAAGATCGTCGCCGTCACCGCTTGCCCGACCGGTATTGCCCATACCTATATGGCTGCCGATGCCCTGCAAAAAGCCGCCACTGCGCTGGGGCTCAAGATCAAGGTCGAAACACAGGGCGCCATGGGCATGGAGAACATGCTGACCGCCCGCGATATCGCCAGCGCCGATCTGGTGCTGATTGCCTCCGATATCGAGATTGAGCAGAAAGAGCGCTTCCTCGGCTGCCCCATCCATCAGGTGACACTGGAAACCGTGCTGCTGGATGCCAACGCCGTACTCAAGGCCCTGCCGATCCCGGCCTGATGCTGACCCGCGAGATCACCTTTTACTGCCAGCAGGGGTTGAGCATCACCCAGGCCAAGCAGTTGAACCGGCTGGCGGGGATGTTCAAATCCACCATCCGCTGCGCCAACCTCACCCGGCGCCAGACTGTTGCCGCCAGCAACCAGCTCTCCCTGTTGACCCTCGCCACCCAGCCCGGCGATCTCTGCCAGTTGCAGATTGAAGGGTGCGATGCCGAACTGGCCCACATGGCCTTCACCTGCTGGTGCGGCGAACTGGGTCAACCGCTGGTGCGCCCGCGCACCGCCGCGCTGGCGGAGTTGCGACTGGCCAACGCCCTGCCCGACTACCATTTTGCCCTGCGCCAGCTGGCACACAGCCCCGAACGGCTGAGCAAGGCCGAGGCACTCGAACATCTGATCGATCTGCTGCCCGCCGAGCTGGTCACCAACCGCGCCACACTGACCGCCGCGGTAGAGCGGCGCGAGCAGGTCTCTGCCACCATCATTCGCCCGGGCCTTGCCATGCCCCATGTATTGAGCGAAGGGATCAGCCAGCCAGCGCTGACCCTGCTTAGCTGCAAAGAATCCATCGAGTGGGGCTCTCAAATCGGGCCGGTAGAGACCATTATTCTGCTGGCGGTGCCGGTTGGCAGCGGGCGGGAGACCCTGCGCCCCCTCACCCGACTGGCGCAGGCGATGATCGACGATGTGGTCAGCCACGCCCTGCTGTTAGCGGGCTCGCCCCCCGCCCGTCAAGCTATCGTGATCGAGAGTCTGCTGAGCTAAGCCTGCGACACTAAACCACCCGGCCCCATGTCATACAGGGCTCTTTGCACGCGTCTTGTCACGCAGCCATTCATCCTGCCCTCAGCACCCTGTGGTACACTCGCTGCCATCGTCTGTCTGAAGTGTGTATCCGATGAAATCTCCCCGTTCCCGTCTCTCTGTCAGCCGTTCGCCGCGCGATAACGCCCCGCGCTCGGCGGCCAAACCTGCCGCATCCCGCCATGTTTCTCCCCGCAAACCGGAGCTGGCCCCCGAGGATCGCAAGCTGTTGCTGTTGAACAAGCCCTATATGGTGCTCTGCCAGTTCACCGACGAGGCGGGCCGCGAGACCCTCAAGGATTACATCACCGAACCCGGCATCTATGCCGCGGGGCGGCTCGATCGCGACAGCGAGGGGCTGCTACTGCTCACCAACGACGGCAAGCTGCAGGCGCGCCTCACCCAGCCGGGGGAGAAGACCCCCAAGACCTACTGGGTACAGGTGGAAGGGATCCCGAGTGAAGAGAAGCTGGCCGCCCTGCGCGCCGGCGTCGAGCTCAATGACGGCATGACCCTGCCCGCCGGGGCACGCATCATGGATGAACCTGCGGTGTGGCCGCGCAATCCGCCCATTCGCGAGCGCAAGGAGATCCCCACCAGCTGGCTGGAGATCACCATCATCGAGGGGCGCAACCGGCAGGTGCGGCGGATGACCGCCCATATCGGTCACCCCACCCTGCGCCTTATTCGCTACGCCATCGGTGAATGGACCCTCGATGATCTGGCGCCGGGGACAAGCCGCACCCTGCCCGCCCCCGAGCTGGCGCCGCTCTCCACCAGCCGCCCGCGTCCATCCTCCTTCCGTGCGGGGGCTCATACCGCCAAACCGGCAGGGGATGCACCACGGCGGGCCAGCCAGCCGGGACGGGACGAGCGTCCCCGCAGCACTCACGTAACCGAGCGAGCAACCTCAAGCCCGACCGGCGGCAAACCCCGCAGCAGCGGGCGCGGTACGGCACGTAGACCGGCCCGCGCAGTCAATCCCAATAGCAGCGACAAGGAGTCATGATGAGCAATCAGGCAGAGCAATCGACCACCAGCTATGCCCGCATGGAGGCGCGCCTGACAGTCGCTGCCGTGGTGCAGTGGCAAGGCCGTTTTCTGGTGGTGGAAGAGGAGATAAAAGGCCAGCGCCGCTTCAACCAGCCCGCAGGTCATGTGGAGCCGGGAGAAAACCTGCTGGAAGCGGCCTGCCGCGAGCTGAAAGAGGAGACGGGTCTGACCGCCACGCCGACCGCCTGGCTCGGCACCTATCTGTTCAAACCGGCCGACAGCGAGGCCACCTATGTGCGCACCGCCTTGATCTTCGACCTTGAAAAAGCGCCCGGTCAGCACCATCCAGAGGATCCTGACGGCGATGTGCTCGCTTGCCACTGGCTTACGCTGGAAGAAATAGCGGAATGCAAACCGGCCCTGCGCAGCCCCTTGGTATGGCAGTGCATTCAGGACTATCTGGCGGGGACACGGCTGCCGCTCTCGGCGCTCAAGGCCTTTATCTGAGGCCATTTGACACTCTTTTCCGGCGGCACAGGCCAACAACAGAAAAACGATTTCCTGCTATCAGGCTCCTGATGGGAACTGCGGCATGGATATGTGACCGGGGGCGCAAAACTCTGGTAGAATACGCCCCGTTTAAACGAACTGGTAACTTCGACTAATGACAGACAACAGCCAAATCAAGGTGATCGTCGGCATGTCCGGCGGCGTGGATTCTTCCGTCTCGGCCTACCTGCTCCAGCAGCAGGGCTATCAGGTCGAAGGCTTGTTCATGAAGAACTGGGAAGAAGACGACACGGACGAGTACTGCTCTGCCGCCCAGGATTTGGCTGATGCCAAGGCCGTCTGCGACAAGCTGGGGATGAAACTCCACACCATCAACTTCGCGGCCGAGTACTGGGACAACGTGTTCGAGCACTTCCTCGAAGAGTACAAGGCTGGCCGTACGCCGAACCCGGATATCCTGTGCAACAAGGAGATCAAGTTCAAGGCGTTCCTCGAATTTGCCGCCGAAGAGCTGGGTGCCACCTATATCGCCACCGGCCACTATGTGCGCCGTGACGACAGCACCGGCCGCCCGCGCCTGCTGCGCGGTCTCGATACCAACAAGGATCAGAGCTACTTCCTCTATACCCTGAGCGAAAAGCAAGTGGGTCAGAGCCTGTTCCCGGTTGGCTGCCTGGAAAAGCCGGAGGTGCGTCGCATCGCCGAGCAGCTGGATCTCATCACCGCCAAGAAGAAAGACTCCACCGGCATCTGCTTTATCGGTGAGCGCAAGTTCAAGGACTTCCTGGCCAAGTTCCTGCCCGCCCAGCCCGGTAAAATCGAGACCGTGGATGGCAAGGTGATCGGTGAGCATCAGGGTCTGATGTATCACACCCTGGGCCAGCGCAAGGGGCTCGGTATAGGTGGTCGCAAAGATGCCACCGAAGAGGCCTGGTATGTGGTCGACAAAGAGGTCGAACGCAACGTGCTGGTGGTGGCGCAGGGCGAACATCCCCGCCTCTACTCCGATGGTTTGATTGCCAGCCAATTGCACTGGGTGGATCGCACCCCCATTCGCGAGCCGCGTCGCTGCACCGTCAAGACCCGCTACCGCCAGCAGGACATCCCCTGCCTGATCCAGCCCATCGACGATGAGACCATCCGGGTCATCTTCGACGAGAAACAGGCTGCGGTGACCCCGGGCCAGTCCGCCGTCTTCTACGACGGGGAAGTGTGTCTGGGCGGCGGCATCATCGAACAACGTTTCAGCCATCCGGTTTGAATCCTTAACAGAAGGCAGCAGACGTGAGCGATACATTCCAAGGCCGGATCATGGCCTGCTGCGGACATCTGCCAGTGAATGAACGGAACAGGGCCGTGAAGATATGAGCGACAAATTCCAAGACAGAACAATGGCCTTTGCAGGCATCTGCCAGGCCGCGTATCTGGTGCAGAAGGTGGCCCGAGACGGCAGCTGTGACGAGGCCGCCCTGCGCGAGAGCCTCTCCAGCATTCTGGTGACCAACCCGAGCCAGCCGCTCGAGGTGTTCAACAACACCCATCTGGCCATTCGCGACGGCTACCGTGCGCTGGTCGAGCAGCTGGGAGCCGATGGCAGCCAGAAGAATGCCGAGCTGACCCGCTACGTGGTGAGCCTGATTGCGCTGGAGCGCAAGCTGGCCAAGCGCAAGGATATTCTCAACATGCTGGGTGAGCGGATCAGCCAGATTGGTCGCCAGCAACAACACTTCGATCTGCTCGACGAGCAGATCCTGGCCAACATGGCGAGCATCTACAGCGATCTTATCAGCCCGATCGGCCCCAGAATCCAGGTGGCGGGCACCCCGCTGTTCCTGCAGCAGCCGCTGGTGCAGCACAAGGTGCGCGCCCTGCTGCTGGCGGGCATTCGTGCCTGCGTGCTGTGGCGTCAGCTCGGTGGCAGCCGGACCCAGATCATCTTCGCTCGCAAGAAGATGGTGGAGCTGGCCAAACGTTACTAATCATCGGCTCGCGCGCGGGCAAGCGAGGTCGACATCAGGGTGAACAGCCGCACATCCGCCTTGATAACGACTCAGCCCCACGCGCGAGTGGATACGGATACCCCCACACAAATCATCAGGAGTTCACCCCATGGAGCTGTCCGCGCTGACTGCTGTTTCCCCGATTGACGGTCGTTATGGCGACAAGGCCGATGCCCTGCGCCCTATCTTCTCCGAATTCGGCCTGCTGCGTTTTCGCGTCGAAGTCGAGGTGCGCTGGTTGCAAAAACTGGCCAGCCACGCCGGGATCCCGGAAGTCCCTGCCCTGAGCGCGGCCGCCAACGCCCTGCTCGATGGCATCGTCAGCAACTTCAACGAGAGTGACGCCGCCCGTATCAAACAGATCGAGCGCACCACCAACCATGATGTGAAAGCGGTGGAGTACTTCCTCAAGGAGAAAGTCGAAGTGAACCCGGAGCTGGCGGCTGTCAGCGAGTTCATCCACTTCGCCTGCACCTCGGAAGACATCAACAACAACTCCCACGGTCTGATGCTGAAAACCGCGCGCGAAGAGGTCATCAAGCCTTATTGCGAGAAGCTGATCAGCGAGCTCAAGCGTCTGTCCCACGAGTATCGTGACATGCCGCTGCTCTCCCGTACCCACGGTCAGCCGGCCACTCCAAGCACCATGGGCAAGGAGATGGCCAACGTCGCCTACCGTCTGGAGCGCCAGTACAAGCAGATCATGGCGGTGGAGATCCTCGGCAAGATCAACGGGGCGGTCGGCAACTACAACGCCCACATCAGCGCCTACCCGGATGTGGACTGGCACCAGTTCTCCGAGGAGTTCGTGACCTCCTTGGGCCTGACCTGGAACCCCTACACCACCCAGATCGAGCCGCACGACTATATCGCCGAGCTGTTCGATGCCATGGCCCGCTTCAACACCATCCTGATCGACTTCGACCGCGATGTGTGGGGTTACATCTCGCTGGGTCACTTCAAGCAGCGCACCATCGCCGGTGAAATCGGCTCCTCCACCATGCCGCACAAGGTCAACCCCATCGACTTCGAAAACTCCGAAGGCAACTTGGGTCTGGCCAATGCGGTGTTCCAGCATCTGGCGAGCAAACTGCCCATCTCCCGCTGGCAGCGCGACCTGACCGACTCGACCGTGCTGCGCAACCTGGGTGTGGCGGTGGGTTATTCGCTGATCGCCTATCAGGCGACCCTCAAGGGTATCTCCAAGCTGGAAGCCAACAGCGATGCCATGGCCGCTGACCTGAACGCCAACTGGGAAGTGCTGGCCGAGCCGATCCAGACCGTGATGCGCCGCTACGGTATCGAGAAGCCTTACGAGAAGCTCAAAGAGCTGACCCGTGGTCGCCGCGTCGATGCCGAAGGGATGCGTACCTTTATCGACACCCTGGAGTTGCCGGAAGCGGTGAAGGTTGAGCTGAAGAAGCTGACCCCGGCCAACTACATCGGTGACGCCCAGCGTCTGGTTGATCTGCTGAAATAAGCGGATAAATGACACCACCGGGGCCCTGTGCATGATCTGCAACAGGGCCCCGGTTATTTTATGTGGCACCCTATACAGGGTTTGCAAGAGGGCTTGCCCGAGCTTGGCAGCCGCCTCTGGCAAGACCTCTCCTGACCTTTGTCGAACCCTTTGACGAGAAGATCTATGTACGAACTCAATCTGGATATCGCTCACTTCCTCGAGCACTACTGGCAGAAGCGCCCGCTCCTTATCAAGGGCGGCTTCACCGACTTTCAGGATCCCATCAGCCCGGACGAGCTGGCGGGTCTGGCCATGGAAGAGGTGGTCGAGTCCCGCCTCGTCACCCGTTTCGACGGCAAGTGGGATGCAGCCCACGGCCCCTTCGAATCCTATGACCATCTGGGCGAAGAGAACTGGACCATTCTGGTACAGGCTTGCAACCACTGGGCGCCCGAGGTGAACGAGCTGGCAGTGCCGTTCCAGTTCATCCCCGGCTGGCGACTGGACGACGTGATGGTGAGCTTCTCCACCCCCCACGCGGGTGTCGGCCCCCACATCGACCACTACGATGTATTCATCACCCAGGGTATCGGCAAGCGTCACTGGCGGGTTGGTGATGCGCTGCCGCTCAACGAGTTTGCCGCCCACGCCGCGCTGCTTCACTGCGAGCCGTTCGAGGCGATCATCGATGTCATCATGGAGCCGGGCGATATCCTCTACATTCCGCCCGGATTCCCCCACGAAGGCTACGCCATCGAGCCCTCCATGAACTTCTCGGTGGGCTTCCGCGCACCGGATGCCAAGGCACTTATCTCCTCCTTTGCCGATCATCTGATCGACAACGAGGTGCGCACCGAGCGTTACAGCGACCCGGATCTCAAGCCCCGTGCCCGTCATGGCGAGATCCAACCCCACGAGCTGCACCGTCTGCGTGAGCTGATGCAGCAGGCCCTCGATGACGAGACCCTGTTCAAGGAGTGGTTCGGCACCATGATCTCGGAGGCCAAGCACGATCTGGATGTCAATCCGGTCGAGCCGGACTATAGCGCCGAAGAGGTTGCCGACCTGCTGACCCAGGGCGAGCCCGCCATCAAGGTGCCGGGCCTGCGCAGCGTCTGGTTTAGCGGCGATAGCCAGCAGTGCTATATCGACGGCGAAGCCTGGACCCTGCAAAGCGAAGATGCGGCAGCCATTTCGCTGCTGTGCGACAAAGACATCATCACTCAGGCCGACATGGTGGAGCTGGCCGATCAGGCCGGTTTCCTGCAACTGCTGACCCGTCTGGTTAACCGCGGTTACTGGTTCTTCAACTGATCCGGCGGTAACCGAAGGATAAAAAGGCGCCTTTTGGCGCCTTTTTAATGGCTCCGCAGCTGCTCAATTAACAATCTATTTGCGAAGCTGAACCTACTCTTGATGAACCGGCAAGTGGTGCTTTGTTGAACGAAAGCGGCCACGTATGATGCGGCCGTTCCTGTTCAGAAGAGAAGCGCCACCATGCAGATCACCTCCCAGCCCATGCCACTGCCCGATTACAGCAAATACCCCTCCTACCCCGATGTGACACCCGAGCAGATCAATAAAGCCCGCAATGAAGCGTTGGCCAAGAAGGATGAATTGCAGGCGCAGAGCGAGGAGAAAGCAACGGCTCGCAGAACCATGGCCGTCTCCTATACCGCCCACCAGCAGGATAAAGCCGTGGTGGAGCGCTACCTGGAGGCCAGCGGTCAGGAGACCGACAGCAAGTCGGGCCCGAGCACTGCTGATGTGTATCAGGCGGCCAATCGCTACCAGCGCCAGCAGAACCTGAGCGACTACATGCAATTCCAGCAGAGCCCGCTCGCCCGGCAGATGGGCGACATGGTGGGCGAAGATAATCGCAAGGGCACCCAGCTGGACATCGTCGCCTGAGTTAACTTGCCCGAGTGACTAGCCTGAGTCAGCCCAGCAGGGACCGATATAAACTGAAAAAGCCCTCGATGAGGGCTTTTTCGTTATGACTTGTCGCTGCGACTGTTCGCTATCACTCTCGTTACAGCTTCTCGCTATAGATGGGCCTCTTCTGCCTGCGCATCCGGTAACTCGTCGGGGAGTTCATCAAACAGGGGGTGATAGAGCACCTCACCCCGCACACCCGCAAAACCGCTCTCCTGCAGCTCCATCGCCATAAAGCAGTCGGCAGGCACCTCATAGATGCAGTACAGGCCAAACTCGCTGGCCGGGCGGAAACCGAAACGGCTGTAGTAGACCGGATCCCCGAGTACCACCACCCCTTTCCAGTCCATCTCGAGCGCCGTATCAAGCCCTTCACGGATGAGATCAGAGCCAATCCCCTGACCTTGCCAGTCGGGATGAACCGCGACCGGCGCCAGACCGAGCCAGGGCCCTTCCAGGCCGTTAATGGTGATCGGGCTTAGCATCAGGTGCCCCATAAACTCGTACTCTTCCTCTTCGACCATGGTCACCACGGCAGCGCCACATTCGCGCAGGCGGTTGACCAGTTCGGCCTCATCGGAACGACCGAAGGCGGCACTCAGCAGCTCATAGACCGGCAGCATGTCACCGGGGCGCTCGGTTCTCAACATCTGGTATTACTCCTCGTACAGCAGAGCAGGCATTATTCCACACAACGGCTGGTCACTCTGAGTACCTTTGTCCAAAAATGGGAGGGTGCACTCAGGAAAACGAGCTGCAAACTGCTGCTGCAAGACTGACAGCGTAGCCGGGGTGACCCTGTTCATCGCCTCGCAGTAGGCAAGCCAGAGGGCGGGAGCCTCCTTCGCCAGCCGCGCGAAGGTCAATTCGGGCGTTTGATGCCAGCAGCCATCCAGCTCGTCGACCAGCTCCGGCAGCTCCACCAGCAGCCGTAACTGCTGATAACGTATCTGCGGCGAGCCACCCTGGTCACCCAGCGCCTGCGCCATCAATTGGTTGAACCAGTGGAGCCGTGATGCACGATCCTCGCGGCTGAGCAGTTCGGGCCCCTGGCGCTGCAGCGCAGCCAGTTGCAGCAGCCATGCCAGCCCCTGTTCATCCCGATCTTTGAGCAACACACCACCAAGATGGGACATCTGTTCCGGTTCAGCCTGATCCAGCAGATCAACGGGGTAACAGCGCAGCGTCAGCAACTGCTCAAGATGCGGCGAACAGCAGGGCTCCTCCCCCGTTCCGGTCTCATCCACAAAAAGCGAGATGGCCAGCTTGCCGTTGGCACTCTGCCGATTGCTCGTTGCGGGATCCCACAGGATCACCACGGCGATCCGCTCATCAGCAAGCCAATGGGCAATTTCCTCGGGCAAGGAGTTGGGCAAGGAGGGAGCGCGATCCAGCCGCCAGTAGCTCACCTCGCACGGTTGGCGACCGCTGAGCTGGCGCCGCCCGCGATAGTGCATCCCCAGTTTGGCCATCACCCGGCCGGAGGCGAGATTGTCCGGCATATGGCGAGCCGTCAGCGCTGGCAGTTGCAGTTGGTCAAAAGCGAACCCCTTGACCAAGCGTGCCGCCCGGGTGGCCAGACCGCGATTCTGCCAGGGCACGCCCACCCACCAGGCCAGCTCGCCATTCCAGTGCAAGGAGATCACCCCGACCAGCGCCGCACCTTGCTCCTCTGGCAAGGTGATGGCCCAGCTCCAGCCAAGACCAAGCGCCGCCTTGCGCCAGCTGAGCGCCAGCCAGTCGCGGGCCCCCTCCGGCGGATAGGGATGAGGAATATTAAGGGTGTAGCGGGCCAGCGCCTCGTCGCTGCAGTAGCGCACGATCTCGCGATCATCGGCCGCCTGCAGTGGTCGCAGTACGATGCCTGATAGCGGATGGTCCTCAACCAGGGTCGGCACCATCACGCGGCGCGCCAGCAGGCGATTGAGCACGGCGCCCAAATCGGCCTCGGGGGTGAGTGGCAGGTCAACCCCCACCGGGCCAAGGGTCAGCAGCCCCTGCTCCCTGGCGAGGGTCAGCAGCGAGGTGGAGGCACTGATCAGGATCTGGCGGCTGGGATCGACATGAAAATCCGCCAACAGATCGCCATCGAGCCAGGCGGCCAGCAGGGCCCCCGGGCAGAGCACCCCGTCAGGGGGACAACTCGCCCAGGGAGCATCGCTTTGATCGAGGGAGGACGCCGCCTCCTTGCCCAGCAGCAGCTGCCAGCGATGGCCTCGCTGCTGCCAGTGCCGCAACAGCGCAGCCCACTGCTGCTGCCACAGACTCGCCTCGATCAGCAGTTCCATCAGCTGGCCTGACAGGCCGCAGGCAGCGTCAGGTGGCGGGGATGGGCTTCGATACGGGCGATCCAGTCACGAATGGCCGGCCACCCCTGCAAGGAGAAGATCCCCTCCTCTGCCACGTGGGTGTAGGCATAAAGGGCAATATCGGCGATGGTCGGGGCATCGCCGCACAGGTAGGGACTCTGTTTCAGTTGCTGCTCCATTACTGCCAGCGCCTTCTCGCCACCGGCTTTCAGCCCATCGAGCCGCGCCTCCTGGGACTCGGGGCGGCCGAGATAGTGAACGATGAAGCGGGCCACCGCGATATAGGGCTCATGGCTGTACTGCTCGAAGAACAGCCACTTGAGCACCTCGGCCTGCTGGCGCGGATCGGTGGGCCACAAGGCGCTGCCTTGCGCCAGATAGAAGAGGATGGCGTTGGATTCCGCCAGCGCATCGCCTTGGCCCATCTCCAGCACCGGGATCTTGCCGTTGGGGTTCATGGCCAAAAACGCGGGGGTACGGGTATCCCCCGCCTGAATATCCACCGCCACCCAGTCGAGAGGCAGCTCCAACCAGCGGGCCAGCAGCCACACCTTGTAGCAGTTGCCAGAACGCAGATCACCATACAGACGCATACACACTCCTTGTGAAAACGGATTTGAACAGCGCGATCAGGGGGCCAGACGCTCGATATGCCAGCCATCCCCTTCGCGGGTGTAGTAGAAACGGTCGTGCAGCCGGTGCTCGCCCCCCTGCCAGAACTCTACCGTCTCAATCACCACCCGGAAGCCGCCCCAGAAGCTCGGCAGCGGCACTTCGCCATTGGCAAACTTCTGCTTGAGCTCAAGGAACTTGGCCTCCAGCACGCCGCGGGCCGAGATGCGGGTCGACTGCTTTGAGACCCAGGCGGCGATCTGGCTGTCCTTGGGGCGGCTGTGGAAATACTTCATCACCTCGAAGGTGCTCATCTTCTCCACCCGACCGGTCACATGAACCTGCCTGTCCAGCGTGTGCCAGGGGAAGAGCAGGCTGATACGGGGATTGCCTTCCAGCTGCTGCGCTTTGCGGCTACCCATGTTGGTGTAAAAGACCATCCCCTGGGCGTCGTAGTGCTTGAGCAGCACGGTACGCTGCCAGGGCTGACCCTCGGCATCGACGGTCGCCACCACCATGGCGGTGGGATCGGTCAGTTTGGCCTCACAAGCCTGCGCCAACCACTTCTCGAACAACACCAGCGGATCGCTCGGCAAGTCGGCCCGGTGCAGCCCGCCACGGGAGTATTCACGGCGCAGATCAGCAACATCCATCATCTTGATTTTCCTTCAAATAAATAATGGTTCCACGACCATCAAGAGAGTGACGCAGGCATTGTGCTCCGCCCGTCTGCCAGTGACAAGCCATAACGCAGCGGGGAGGCAACTGCCTCCCCGCTGTGCTTACCTGCACACTATTACCTCTCAATTACCTCTCAATCGCCTCCGGCATGCACTTTTCCAGCATCCGTCGGTTATATCGGGCGGCATAGTCAATCCGTTGCTCGAACTCCGCCTCCTTGCCCATCTCAATGACATCACCGAACCCTTCCAGATAACGCACTCCGCATCGGGTCCTCGCTTCTGCTTGCAGTGACTCCACAACTCCCGGGGCCATACCGCCACGCCCGCCGCGCACGATGAGCCGATAATCCTGCGCGGCAAGGCTCTCCTCTATTGTTTCGGTCAGAGAGGCGGCCATAACCTGTTCTGCGCATATATGCAAAAGCAGCAAACTGGCGACTAGCCGTAATATCTGCGCCATCCGGCTGCCCCTCCCATCAGGAGGATCACGATAAGACTCACAGCGCCACCACCACCGCCGCCACCCGCACTGTTATTGTTGATCACGGTTGCACTCTCCGTCGTGGCCGACGCATTACCTTTTATCCCATTGATAGAGAAAAAAATATTATTGCTGCATGCCAACTTCAGCCTGGCCGTGCTGGTCAACGGTGCAGGCAACACCACACTGGTCGAGCCGTTATTGGCCAACCCGCTTGCCAGCGTCGTCCAGCTAGATCCGCCATTCTGTGTCAGTGCCAAATCCACGCGAGAGCAGTTAATGGGAGGCTGATCGGTCCCTGCAACATCCCATGTCACCATCTGGGTACTACCCGCCACCATGGTGCCGATCTGCGGAGCTGTGATGGCAAATGCTGCGCCGGTATTGATCACCTGAACCACCATTTCATCACTGCTCACCGCCCCCTGCCCATCACGCACGGTAAGGCGGAACTGAAGGTTACGATTGGTCGCAGGCCACGCCTCTCCTTTGGCCAATACACCCGAGATCAGCGAGCTCATGGCGGGCAAGGTTCTGCGGGGATCCGATGTCGGAGAGACAAAGCGAAACAGCGGGCGGGTTCCATCATCCACCATGGTCGCCACACTGTAGGATGCATTGCCAAGATCAACCTGCTCCCAGGTGTAACTCAGGGGATTACCGTCCAGATCCAGCGCGCTGCCGACCAGTGTGAAAGGGGTATTGGCGGGGATCACCCGATCGTTCCCCGCATCCACGACCGGCGCGTTATTGGCAAGCGCCAGATCTGTGCCGCAGGAGGGCAAAGAGGCCATCAGGGTTCGCATCTGCTCGATCGACTTGCTGTGAAAAAAAGGCGCGCTGTTAACCTGCAGATTCTCTTCACCACAGATCCCGGCATAGGCCATGATGGTCGAGCCACTGCCCGGCTCCCAGGCTGAATCAGCCTTGCGACCCGTCGCACAACTGTCGGCTGTGCCGTTGAAAGAGTGTTCGGCCCCCAACTGATGCCCCAGCTCATGCGCCACATAATCAATAAAGAAGGCATCGCCGACAGGCGGTGAGCCCCCCGTCATGCCCCGTGAACGGCTGAAGGGGTTACACAGGGATCTCAGGGTCGCCACGCCGCCACCGGATGTCGCCAGCAGATGACCCAAATCAAAGGTTGGATTTAACAGTAACCCCTGCTGGGTCTGGTTGATGGCGATATCTTGGGTCGAGTTGGTGAAGGGATCCGTTGCCGGGTCGGTGAAAATCACCTTGTCCGTATCGGCTGCAAGCTGGAACTCGGCACCCACATCACGGCGATAGACTTCGTTGACCCGATTAAGCAGTGTTGCAATAGCCGAGAGTGCAGCAACCTTGGTACCACCGTGATACTGGGTATATTCCCCCGTTGCCGAGATGGCGATGGTGTAGCGCTTGCGCAAATTGCCATCGACCAGCACGGCCCGCTCGCGATCGTCCCCCAGAGAATCCAGCACCTGATCCACATCCTGTCGGCGCCAGGCATCCTGCTGCTCATAAACGGCATAGGAGAAACCGTCCTGAAGCGGATCGATGTAAAAGGTACGCCCCCGGTGAGTAAACATACCGTGAAAACCATGCATGGTGACATCGAATCGACCGGTATCCGTGGCCTGATCGATGGCCTTGCCATTGTAGGTATTGATAGAAGGGTAACGTTGGGCCAACGCGTCAGGGAGCAGGGCATTGGGATGAACATCAAACTGCACCGTAGTGCCATCTGGGAGTGGCAAGGTCAACACACTGGCAAGATGCCCGGGTTCAAAAGGCTTGTCCGGAACGACCACTCTGACCTTGTCAGCTCGCACATCATAGACGCCCCCCCTTGCCACGCTCTCATCCATGAAGGTCCACTGGGGTTCTGCCGCAACCTGAACAGACAAACTGGTGATAATCACCGCAATGCCATGCTTCATAGAGCCTCCTTGCCCTACCTTGGTGATCCCAAGTATGGTGCAGCGTAAATGGCCGATCTGCGTGACAGACAGAAAAGAAAATCCGCACAAAACCGCTATCACGCTTAAAAATCCTGCTACTACCGATCCCCACACCTCCGGTGAAACAAGCGGACTCCGTTCAAAAGCGGAAAAAAATGAAGGCGCCATTGGCGCCTTCACGGATAACCTGGGGGCAGAAGAGCCCCTCATCTGGATGGATATATTGGTGTATTACGGCTTGTCAGCACCCGATGCTGCCTGGCAGTGCGTCACCATGAGCTGGTTATACTCGCTGGCATAAGCGCTCAGCCTGGCATGTGCCTCTTTCTGCTCGGGTCTTATCACATCACCCAACCCATCCAGATAACGCACGCCGCAGCGTGCCTTGGCTGAGGCCTGCTGCTCGGCTGCAATACCGGGGGCGAACTCTCCCCGCCCGGCTATCACTACTAGGCGATAATCCTGCTTGGCGAGGTTGGCACTCAGCTCCTGTTCCAGCGTGCTGGCATCGGCCTGACAGCCACCTAGCATGGCAAGCAGCAACAGGGGGACTCCCCTCATGTGCGCCTCCGTTGCCAGCCGAGCAGCGCCAGTGCCAGCGTCCACAATCCGAGCGACCCGCCACCACCACCGCCACCTGAATTAGAGCCACCTTGCACCAAAGGCAGTTTGAGGGGGCTGATGGCAAAGAAGATGTTGTCGCTGCAAGCCACTTTCAACCTGACGCTGCTGGTGAGATTGGCGGGCAGCGTCACCGTTGCAGCGCCATTGTTGGGCTGACCTGCCGCCAGGGTTGTCCAGCTCGCACCCTCATCCTGGGTCACCGAGATGTCCACCTTGCTGCAACTGATAGGTGCCACCGTGGTGCCCGCCACATCCCATGCAATGGACTGACTGCCCCCCGGCGTGAGAGTGACCCCGGAAAGTGGGCTGGTGATACGAAATGCCGCGCCGGTATTGATCACCTGCACTTTCATGTCATCGCTGGCAACGCCACCCTGACCATCGCGCACCGTCAGTCTGAAATTGAGATCCCGATTGGTGGTCGGCCAAGCTTCACCTTTGGCGAGAGTACCGGAGAGCAACGATGGCAAGCTTGGCAGGATCCGCTCCGGCGATTTCGTTGGAGAAACAAAACGGAAGATCGGCCTGAAACCATCATCAACCATGGTTGCGACACTGCTCGATTCGTTGCCCAGATCGATCTGCTCCCAGTTGTAGAGCAAAGTATCGCCGTCCAGATCTGCACCCGACCCCTTCAGGGCAAATGGCGTATTGGCCGGGATCACATAATCGCTACCAGCGGCAGCCTGCGGGGCATTATTGCTCAACGGGAGTGTGGTTCCGCAAGTCGATACGGTCGCCATGTGCGCACGCATCCGCTCGATGGATTTGCTATGAAAATAGGGATCGCTGTGCGGCTGGATATTCTCCTCACCGCAGATGCCGGCATAGGCCATGATGGAGTTGCCACTGCCCGGCTCGAACGCCTGCCCGGTGGCCCGGTTGCCCCCACCACAACTGCCCGTTGTACCGTTAAAGGTGTGATCGGCACCGAACTGGTGGCCAATCTCATGGGCCACATAATCGATAAAAAAAGCATCCCCTACGGGGTCTGACGAACCCGTCATACCTGACGACTTGGCCCCGTAGGCGTAATAAGGCGGCATGGCATCAACACATAACACACCCAACCCCGCCAAGCCTCCGCCACCGGTGTTGAGCACATGGCCGATATCAAATGCCCCCAAATCCCCATCAGCAAAGGCCTGCGCCTGCACATCGACGTTGCGATCCGCATCCGCATCGGTGTTATCAAAGGGATCGCTGACCGGATCGCTAAAAATCACACTGTCATTACCGCTGGCCAGCACGAACTCGGCCCCCACGTCGCGCTGATAGACTTCGTTCACCCGGTTGAGCAGGGTAGTGATGGCCGCCAGGGCCAGCACCTTGGATCCACCGTGATATCGGGTGTACTCACCGGCTGCCGAGATAGCGATGGTGTAACGCTTGCGGACATTGCCATCAACCTGCACTTTGCGCACCAGTTTGCTGACACCCGGCCCGATTACCTTGTCGGCATCCTCTTCCAGACGACTATGGGCATCCTTCTGGTAATAGACGGCATACCCTTCGGCATTGCGCAGCGGATCGACAAACACCATCTGGCCCTGATGGCTGAACATGGCGTGGAAACCCTGTGGCCCCAGATCGAAGCGCCCGGTATCGACCGGATGCGCCGGGTTGTAACCCTTGAAGGTACGGATCTGAGGATACTTGGCTGCAAGGTCTGCGGGCAGCACGTCGTAAGCTCCCAGAGCAAAGGTAACCTCCCCCCCATCGGGTAGCGGCAGGGTCAGCTTGTTGGCTCCCGCTTGCAACGCGGCAAAATAGTCGAGCGGCACCTTGGCGACCCGGAACTGATGGGCCCGCACCTCATAACCTTCGTCTGCTGTTGCTCTGGCGGCAACCGTGCCCCATTCGCTGGCCATCAGGCTGGTTGAGCCCAGCATGCTGACCATCAGCAAGGCAACCGTAGAGTATTTCGTCACATGCATTGTTTTTAGTCCTTGTATTAATGCAATCGCCTGAATTGCGGCCTGTACTTTATTTTTATTCGGCCACATCAATACAAAGCTGAAGCAACCCTTTCCACCATTCCCGAGTGGGAGTGTTGCGCCAACCCCGTCTAACCCCTATCATTGCGCGGATTTGTCAATTTTAGAACTGCCCCTCTTCACAAAGGTGCGGTTCATCTTTATCTGGCCAAGGTTAATCTCATGCTCAAATCCCCACTGTTGCCCCGTTTCGGGGATCTGGTCGTTGCCATTGTTGACGATGTGCTCGGTCAGGGTCTCACCCTGGATCGCGCTTATGCCCGTCACTTCTCCGGTATCGAACTCAAACCGCAAGAACAGGCAAGGATTGCCCTGGTC
Organism: Aeromonas sp. QDB62; assembly: GCF_027705695.1. Lineage (NCBI taxonomy): Bacteria > Pseudomonadati > Pseudomonadota > Gammaproteobacteria > Aeromonadales > Aeromonadaceae > Aeromonas > Aeromonas sp. QDB62. Next base: position 95,580 of record NZ_JAPDCD010000011.1, read on the forward strand.
ACCGGCGACCTGCTGCGCCGTCTCAGCCTCTATTGCTTCCTGACCGGTATCCAGGTCCGTCAGGCCGAAAAGAATGTCTGGCCGCTGCTGCACAGCTGGCACGCCTTCCACAAGATTGCCCAGCCCAACAACCCGACCCTGGATCGCTTCAATGAAGAAGCATTCCGCCGCCGTCTGACCGAGGCGAAGAAGAACCCGGTATTGATGGATGGTTGCCCGAGCTGGCTGGAGAAACTGGGCAGCGAGCAACTGGGTGAAGCCTGGCCTGCCGAGCGTGCCGCCCTGGCCTGGATGCCCAAGCGTTACCTGCGGGTCAACACCCTCAAGTGCACCCGTGATGAGCTGCAGGCCATTCTGGCCAAAGAGCAGGTCACCACCATTCCGGTTGAAGGTGTGGAGACTGCCCTGCAGGTCACCTCCGACGCCGCCCTGTTCCGCACCAAGGCCTTTGCCGATGGCTGCTTCGAGCAGCAGGATGCCGGCTCCCAGCTGGTGGCTGCTGCGCTGGAAGTGACCCCGGGCATGCGCGTTATCGACGCCTGCGCCGGTGCCGGTGGCAAGACCCTGCACATCGCCGCCATGATGCAGGGCAAAGGCCGTCTGCTGGCAATGGATGTGGAAGAGTGGAAGCTGGAGAACCTCAAGCAGCGTGCCCGTCGCGCCGGTGCCCACAACGTGGAGACCCGGGTCATCACCAGCAGCAAGACCGTCAAGCGCCTCAAAGAGAGCGCCGACCGCGTACTGCTGGACGTGCCCTGCTCCGGTCTGGGCGTCCTCAAGCGCAATCCGGATGCCAAGTGGCGTGATACCGCCGAGCGTCTGCCGGTGCTGGTCGCGCTGCAAGAAGAGATCCTGCAGCGTTACAGCCAGATGGTGAAGGTGGGCGGTCTGCTGGTCTATGCAACCTGCTCCATCCTGCCGCAGGAGAACCGCCAGCAGGTGGACAAGTTCCTCGCGGCCAACGAGAACTTCCGTCTGCGTGACGATCACACCGTGAGCCCGTCCGAGACCGGCTTCGACGGTTTCTACATGGCTCGTATCGAACGGATCGCCTGATCTGCCCGATGACCAGATAGAAAAAGCGGCTGCCTATGGCAGCCGCTTTGTTTTGGCTTGCTGACACCTTCCGATGGGGGCTACAGCGCAGCAATCGCCTCAATCTCGATCTTCACATCCTTCGGTAACCGGGCCACCTCCACACAGGATCGCGCCGGATACATGGCATCGTGCTCGGTGAAAAAGTCGTTATAGACCTGATTCACCGCAGCAAAGTCGTTCAGATCCGAGACAAACACCGTGGTCTTGATGATGTTGCGCACTTGGCCGCCTGCCGCCTCGACAATCGCCTGAACGTTTTGCAACGAACGCAGGGTCTGCGCTTCGATGCTCTCCGGGATCTCACCGCTCACCGGATCCAGCGGGATTTGGCCCGACGTGAAGATCATGTTGCCGGTCACGCTGCTTAAGGTAACGCCCTGCACATAGGGGCCGATGGCACCCGGTGCCGCTTTGGTACTGATAACCTGTCGCATTTTAAGCTTTCTCCTTGATTTCATATAAGTGGTCAGCCCGGAGCAAACCCGCTCACTCCGGGCGCATCAATCAGATCATGTTGGTGAAGGTTCTGGAGATGACATCCTGCTGCTGCTCGCGGGTCAGGGCATTGAAGCGCACCGCATAGCCGGAGACCCGGATGGTCAGGCTGGGGTACTTGTCCGGATTGTCGATAGCATCCAGCAGCATCTCGCGGTTCATCACGTTGACGTTGAGGTGCTGACCTCCTTCCACATCCCGCTCGTGATGGAAGTAGCCATCCATCAGCCCCACCAGATTGTTCTCGCGATTGGCGTGCTCCTTGCCGAGCGCCCCCGGCACGATGGAGAAGGTGTAGGAGATCCCGTCCTTGGCATATTTGAACGGCAACTTGGCCACCGAGGCCAGCGAAGCGACCGCCCCCTTGCGATCCCGGCCGTGCATAGGGTTGGCCCCCGGCGCAAACGGTGCACCGGCGCGGCGACCATCCGGGGTGTTGCCGGTCTTCTGGCCATAGACCACGTTGGAGGTGATGGTCAGGATCGACTGGGTCGGCACCGCATTGCGGTAGGTCGGCAGCGCCTGGATCTTCTTCATGAAGCGCTCAACCAGATCGCAGGCGATGGAGTCGGCCCGCTCGTCGTTGTTGCCGTATTGGGGATACTCCCCCTCAATCACGAAATCGACCGCCAACCCGTCCGCATCGCGCACCGGCTTGACCCTGGCGTACTTGATGGCCGCCAGCGAATCGACCGCCACCGACAGACCGGCAATGCCGCAGGCCATGGTGCGATAGACGTCGCGATCGTGCAGCGCCATCAGCGAGGCCTCGTAGCTGTACTTGTCGTGCATGTAGTGGATAAGGTTGAGCGCGCTGATGTACTGCACCGCCAGCCAATCCATAAAGCTGTCGAGGCTGGTCATGACGGTCTCGTAATCCAGCACCTCGTCCATGATGGGCGCCACTTTCGGGCCAACCTGGATCTTCAGCTTCTCGTCCACCCCACCGTTGATGCAATAGAGCAGGGTTTTGGCGAGGTTGGCGCGGGCACCGAAGAACTGCATCTGCTTGCCGATCACCATGGGGCTCACGCAGCAGGCGATGGCGTAGTCATCGCTCTCGAAGTCGGTACGCATCAGGTCATCATTTTCATACTGCAGGGATGAGGTATCGATGGAGACGCGGGCCGCGTAGGTCTTGAAGGCACGTGGCAACCCTTCCGCCCAGAGGATGGTGAGGTTGGGTTCGGGCGCAGGCCCCATGGTCTTGAGGGTATGGAGGTAACGGAAAGAGTTCCTGGTCACCAGCGTGCGACCATCCAGCCCCATGCCGCCGATCACCTCGGTCGCCCAGATGGGGTCGCCGGAGAAGAGGGAATCAAACTCGGGGGTGCGCAGGAAGCGCACCATGCGGATCTTCATGATGAAGTGATCGACCAGCTCCTGGGCATCCTGCTCGCTGATAAGCCCCGCCTTCAGATCCCGCTCGATATAGATGTCGAGGAAGGTCGCGGTGCGACCGAGGGACATGGCCCCGCCATTTTGCGACTTCACCGCAGCCAGATAGGCAAAGTAGAGCCACTGCACCGCTTGCTGCGCGGTGCGAGCCGGGCCGGAAATATCGCAGCCGTAGCTCGCCGCCATCTGCTTGATCTGCACCAGCGCCCGCTTGTGCTCAGCCAGCTCCTCACGCTGACGGATCACCTGCTCCAGATTCTCGCCACGTTCGAGGGCCGGTTGCAGATCGGCGAACTGCAGCTCCCGCTCACGGATAAGATAATCTATGCCATAGAGTGCAACCCGACGATAATCTCCGATAATGCGACCACGGCCATAACCGTCCGGCAAACCGGTCAAAATTCCCGATTTTCGGCAGCGCAGCATCTCGGGTGAATAAACATCAAATACACCCTGATTGTGGGTTTTGCGCAATTCGCTGAAGGTATATTCAAATTCGGGATCCATCTCCCGACCATATGCCTCAAAAGAGCTTCTGATCATATTTACACCACCAAAGGGGTGCAGCGCTCTTTTCAGCGGTTTATCGGTTTGCAGACCAACGATCTTTTCCAACCCCTGCTCGATATAACCGGGTCCGTGGGCAGTAATGGTCGTGGCAATATTGGTATCAAAATCGACCGGCGCGTGGGTGGCATTCTCGATGCGGATCCCTTCCATCACCTTGTGCCACAAGGTGGTGGTCGCCTCGGTAGCATCGGCCAGAAACTGTTCATCGCCTTCATACGGGGTATAGTTTTGCTGAATGAAATCACGAACATTGATTTCATGTTTCCAGTTTTCACCGGCAAAACCTTGCCATGCCTGGATATAACTATCCTGCTCCAATTGCACATCAATTTTCATTCAATAAACCTCGTTCACGATTCATGACATTACAGTTGAAATATTCAGACACACTCGACCTGACGGATCTCTTGACCCAGGCGAATGGCATCCAGCGCAATCATTTTTTCTTCATTGGTCGGAATGACGGCTGCAAATATTGCCGAAGCGGGTGCAGAAATAATCCGGCATCCCATGGCATTGGGTTGTTTATTCAACGCTTCGCTCATGGCGATGCCAAATACCTGCAGCCGTTCACACACCAGTTTTCTGATAAACGTGGAGTTCTCGCCAATACCGCCGGTAAAAATAACGGCATCAAGTCGGCGCAATGAGGTGGCATGACCGCCAATATGGGGTTCTAGGGATTTTCCGTCCAAAAACGACAAAGTGCTCTGGAGGCCACGCCGTCCGCGGCCTCCAGAGGGGTATTACTTTTTTGGCGCTTCACATAGCCAGTCACAATAAATCAATCACTTAGCAGTCTGAATGTCGCATTTGGACGGAAAATCCCTAGAACCCCTACCTGGTGCTGTTCAGCCGCCTCGGCCACTACGATCCCGTCTGGCTGGAGCGGCTGCTGGCCGAGGGCGACCTCTTCGAATACTGGGCCCACGAGGCCTGCTTCGTGCCCCGGGAGGATTACCGGCTGCTGCGCCATCGCATGCTGGATCCTGCCGCCATGGGCTGGAAGTTTTCGGCCCACTGGCTCGCCACCCATCAGCAGGACATTGACCGGCTACTCGAGCAGATCCGCCAGCAGGGGCCGGTGCGAGCAGCCGACTTTGCCCGCCAGGGAGAGAAGGGCAACGGCTGGTGGGACTGGAAGCCGGAGAAGCGTCATCTCGAGGTGCTCTTCACCGCGGGGCGCCTGATGGTGCGCGAGCGGCGCAACTTCCAGCGGGTCTATGATTTGGCAGAGCGGGTCATGCCCGGCTGGTGCGACGAGCGGGATCTGCCGAGCCCGGAGACGGCGCAGCGAGAGATGGTGCGTGCCAGCTGCCGGGCGCTGGGGCTGGTCAAGGCCGGCTGGGTGGCCGACTATTACCGGCTGCGACGCGGCAAATACGATGCCCTGCTCCATCAACTGGCCGACGAAGGAGAGCTGTTTCCGGTGCGGGTGGAGGGATGGCAGCACGGCGCCTTCGTCCACGCCTCGCTGGCTGACGAGCTGGTCAAGGCGCAGGGGGGCACCCTCAGGGCGACCCATACCACGGCCTTGTCGCCCTTTGATCCTCTGGTGTGGGATCGCAGGCGGGCCCGCGAGCTATTCGAGTTCGACTACCGCATCGAGTGCTATACCCCGGCGCACAAGCGCCAGTACGGCTACTTCGTGCTGCCGCTGCTGCATTGCGGCAAACTGGTGGGCCGGATGGATGCCAAGGCCCATCGCCAGCAGGGGATCTTCGAGATAAAGAACCTCTATCTGGAGGCTGGGGTCAGGGTGACCCGCACCCTGGCAGGGGAGCTGGGGAAGGCGCTGCAAAAGCTGGCGCAGTGGCACCAGACGCCGACCCTGGCCTATGGCGATATTCCGCCCCTCCTGTTGGCGCTATGGCGCCCGGAGCACGGGCTGTGAGGGTAGCACAGAGGGCAAGACGCTCTGCACTCAGGAGATTGGCACATGGAGGAAGAGGGATGAAGGGATTCTGGCTGTTGTCGGGCATGATCCTTGCCATGTTGATGCCGGTCGCCTCGGCACAGGAGAGTGACGCGCCGGTGCGGATCTGCCTCGGCAATGGCAGTGAATGGCCTCCCTACACTTATTGGGTGCGCCACAACGGCGTGCCGGAACCCGAACGGCTGACCGGGGCGGCGGCGACCCTGGTGCTCGATGCCCTGCGCCAGAATGGTTTGTCTCCCCAGATCCGCTACCTGCCATGGGCCAGGGTCAAGCAGGAGCTGGTCGACTATGGCCAAAACGGCCTGTGCGAGCTGACCTGGGATGCCAGCTACAAGCCGGAGCTGGCGGCCCATGTTTACTACAGTGTTCCCCTCTATCACACCCGCCTCGGTCTCTTCTACCTCAAGCGCCGCTTCCCCGAGGCGCCGGATCTGGAGGTGGCCAGCCGCGGCCGGATGTGCGGACTGCTTGGCTACAACTATGCCCCCTATGGCATCAACAAGAAGCTGCGGCGGGTCAAGCGGCTGCAGCAGGCTCTCGACCTGCTGGCGCGGGGGCGCTGCGATTTTCTGCCAAACTCGGTCGAGCCGTTGCTAAGCGGCCTCAGCCTTGGCATCTACCAGAGTGAACCCGGTTTGACCCATCTGCGCCTACCCAATCGCAAGGGATTCTACCTGATGGTGAGCAAGGGATCGCCGCGGGCTCAGGAGCTCATTACTCAGCTGGATAAGACGCTGGTGGCCTTTGAGGAGGAGGGGCATACCGGCAAGGTGATGGCGAAGTTTCTGCCGCCGCTGGAGTGACGGCGTCGCCGGATATAAAAAAGGCCAGCCGGTGCAAACCGGCTGGCCTTGGCCATGGATGGGGATATCACGCGGCCAGGCGGGTCAGCACCTTCACCAGCAGCTCGATGCGCGGGGCAATGCTCGCCAGATCCAGATACTCCTCGTCACTGTGGAAACCGGCGCCGATAGGGCCCAGACCGTCCAGGGTCGGAATGCCGAGGGCGGCGGTCAGGTTGGCATCCGAGCCGCCACCGACCTCTTGCCAGCGGATGGGCAGACCCAGCTCTTGACCACACTCTTCCACGATGGCCATCAGGGCCTTGGTGCCTTCTGACGGCACCATGGCCGGCTTGTGGGCCTCGCGAGTCAGCTTGATGGTGACCCCTTCCAGATGAGGGCGCTCGGCCAGGGTCAGCAGCCGGTCGTTGACCTGGCTGTACTCCTGATTGTCCCAGAAGCGCACGTCCACGACTGCGCTGGCATGGGCCGGCACTATGTTGGCGCCATTGCCCCCCTCGACGATGCCGATGTTGAGGGTGGTGCCGCTCTCGAAGTTGGTGAGGGCATTGATGGCCAGGATCCAGTGACCCAGCTCGGTGATGGCGCTGCGCCCCTTCTGCGGCTCGTTGCCCGCGTGGGCCGCCTTGCCGGTGAAATCGAGGCGATAGCGAGCCATCCCCTTGCGCGCTTTGACCAAGGATCCGTCGGCACGGGCTGCTTCGGCCACTAGCACCTGACGGGCCTGTTTGGCCACCGAGGCCAGCCAGTCGCTGGAGTGCAGGGAGCCAATCTCTTCGTCCGGGTTCATGCAGACGCAGATGCTCAGGCTGTCGCGCACTTCGCGGGGCAGGGCGCGCAGGGCATGGACGATGTTGAGCAGGCCGGATTTCATGTCGGAGACGCCGGGACCGTAGGCCCGCTCGCCATCGACGCTCAGCGGGCGGGCGGCGGCGGTGCCGAGGGGGAAGACGGTGTCCATATGGCCAATCAACATCACATCGATCTGCTCGGCATCAGGCTGGTTGCGAATTTCCAGTCCCACCCCGGCTACCCCGCAGTCGACCCGCTTGATGTGCCAGCCACCCATGGCCTCGTATTTGGCGGCCATCAGATCAGCCACTGCGGTTATGCCAGGTTGGTGCAATGAGCCGCAATCCAGGTTGATGAGAGGGGCCAGCTCGGCCAGGTATTCATCCAGAGAAAAAGTCATCGGTTGCTCCACTTGTGTGGTTGTACGAAAAGGGTCAGAGAAGGATGTTCATCACCAACATGGCGCCGAAGGCGTTGAGCACTGAGATGGCGACCATGATGGGGATGTAGCGCCCTTCGGTGCCGATGCAGCCGAGGATGCGGCCCATGTACTGCACCTGGGAGCCCATCAGGTAGATGGCGGGGGCCAGGATGGCGATGTGGGTACCGTTGAGGATCCCCTGATCGAACAGGGTAATGACCACGCCGACCGCGCCGCCCATGGACATCCAGGCGCCGATCAGCACTGCAGCTGCCTCACCGGGCAGACCGAACACCGCCATGATGGGGGAGAAGATGGCCCCCATGGCGTCCAGGGCGCCGGTGATCTGCAGCGCCTTGATGATGACGAAGGCCATCAGCACGTTGGGGACGGTGGAGGTGGTGGCAATGACCCATCCCTTCTTGGCCCCTTCGACGAAGATATCGGTGACGATGGGTTTCTTGACGTTGGCCTGGCTCATTTGGCTTGCTCCTGAGTGCTGGGGGTCGTGGCGTGCTGGGTGTTGTCGCTGTTTTTGCCTTCGGTCAGGTTGAGGTAGACCCGAAACAGGTTGGCTCCGACAAATTTGAAGGCAAACATCACCACCACGGCGAGACCGATGGAGGAGCTGACCGCCGGGCTGCCATCGGCCAGGGTCAGGGTGAACAGCACGGCGCCGGAGGAGAAAAAGTTGACTATGGTGGCACCGGCGGAGAACTGGAACATGGTGAAGACGTCGGTCTCGCGCTTGGTGATGAGCCCTTCATCCTTGAGCTGGCGGGTCATGGCGGCGCCGGCATCGGTACTCTGCAGGGAGGCGATCAGCGCCAGGCCCGTGTTGCCAGGGATCCCCATCAGCGGGCGCAGCAGCGGGGTCAGCAGCTTGCGGGCGGCATCCAGGGCGCCGTAGTGTTCCAGCACATTGATCATGCCGAGGGCGAACATCACGGTGGGGATCAGGGTCAGGGCAAACAGGAAGCCGTCGCGGGCGCCGTTGCCCCCCTTGCCGCGCATGTCGGTCATGGCAGTCTTGAGGCCGTCGCCGTTCTCGCTGACGCTCTGTACCATGGTGCCGAACGAACCGTTCAGTGTGGTGAAGTCGAACACTCCGTACCACTGGTTGGACTGCAACAGTCCCGAAAAGAAGACGATGGCGAACGCCAGTGCCAGGTAACTGCCTATCGTTACCGAGCGTGATTTGTCAGTCATGATTTAGCTCCATCTGAATAAATATTTAATCGCTCGCAGTATGAATGATGCAATCGTCAGTAAATTGATGGCGGTCAAACTGGCGCACTGTCTTTGGTGTTTGTTGTGGTTTATGTGATGGCGATCGTTGCTTTGATGGATAAAAATCCGGTTTTTACAGGGATTTTTGAATGGCAGTGTTATGCGGGCGGTATGGGGTTCTAGGGATTTTCCGTCCAAAAACGACAAAGTGCTCTGGAGGCCACGCCGTCCGCGGCCTCCAGAGGGGTATTACTTTTTTGGCGCTTCACATAGCCAGTCACAATAAATCAATCACTTAGCAGTCTGAATGTCGCATTTGGACGGAAAATCCCTAGAACCCCGAAGTGCCCCTTTCTTGGATGCAGGACTCCGGCCCTTCCGAAGCGCTCTGCAGAAATTTGTGTGGAGGCTAGGCGTTACAACGAAGGCAAGGTCAAGCCCTTTGGGTTGCCCTAGCGGGCAGGCTGCATGGACAAGGTGGTGGGAAAACCCCGCGTCGTCGCTGTGGCCACTCCGACATCCAGCTCACGAGTGCCGTTGTGCGGTTGAACCGGTCGGTCTTGTGGGTGATTGCGAGCGCGGGAGGCTCAGGCGTCCAAGCTGCCGCCGCCCATTGCTGTGCCTGCGCGGCATCCCGGCGCCCAGGCAGGGCCCGCGATTCAGGGTGTTGCGCCCAGGCCGCATCGAGGACGTCCTTGAGGCTAACCGGCGGCGTGGGTACCGGCGCCTCGCAACCTGCCATTCGCCTGGGTGCTTGGGCCTGGTCAGTCGTCGGCTTTGTCCTCGGAAATGTGGACCGCCATGTCCTGCAGCACCTGGCTGACGTGCTGGTCCGCGATGCTGTAGAAGATGTGCTTGGCTTGGCGTTCGCCGCGCACGAGGCGCGCACCGCGCAGCAGCCGCAGGTGATGGCTGACCAGAGACTGCGACAGGTCGAGCGCTTCGGCGATGTCCCCCACGGCGACCGAGCCATGCATGCACTGCAGCAGGATCTTCAATCGCGATTGGTCGCCCAGCAGGCGGAAGGTCTCGGCCAGAACAGCGACGTCACTTTGCGACATTGCGAGGGCATCGGTCGCCGCGTCGTGGCTGGTGGTCGAGCATTGCGCGGTGTCGGCGCTGGTGGTTTTGCGGGACGTCATGGATGCAAATCCTCAAGTGGAGTGCGAGCCGGCTCGCGCGGCCTCAATGCCTGTGACCAGGAGCGGAATGGTCGTGGTCATGGCCGTGGCTGTGCCCGCCGCCATGCTTGTGATTGCCATGATCATGGCCGCTGTGGTCGTGCCCGCTGTGGTCATGACCGCTGTGATCGTGGCCGCTGTGGTCCTGACGCTCCGACGTGGGCTGCAAGCTGCAGACGTTCTCGTCGGTGCCCGAGTTCCAGTCGATCCCGACCGTGGCGTGTTCGATGCTGAATTGCTCTCGAAGCACCGCTTCGACGCGCTTGACCACGGCGCGTGCTTCCTCGTCCACGTTGGGGCGAACGTGCAGCGTGGCCATCGTGCGCCCGGAGGTGAGCTGCCACACGTGAACGTGGCTGACGGCCGCCAGGCCCGGCACGGCGCCCATCAGGCCTTGCTCCACCTTCTCCGGCGAAGCATCCTCCGGCGCGCCTTCCAGCAGGATGTGGATCGACTTGGCGAGCAGCTTCCATGCGCTGCGCAGGATCAGCGCCGCGACCAGGACCGACAGGATGGGATCGATCGGCGTCCAGCCCGTGAGGTAGATGACGATCGCAGCGACGATGGCGCCGACCGAGCCGAGCAGGTCGCCCATCACGTGCAGGATGGCCCCCTTCACGTTGACGTGATCGGTCTCTCCGCGGGTCATGATCCACAGCACGAGCACGTTCACCAGCAGGCCGAGCACGGCGACGATCATCATCGGGCCGGCCAGGATCACGGGCGGCGCCTGCAGCCGCTCCCACGCCTCGTAGGCGATCCAAGCGACGATCGCGAACAGGGTCACGGCGTTCAGGAAACCGGCGATGACCTCGAAGCGCAGGTAGCCGAAGGTGCGCTTGCTGTCGGCCGCGCGGCGGCCGAACCGGAATGCTGCGTAGGCCAGTGCGAGCGCCGCGGCGTCGGTCAGCATGTGGCCCGCGTCGGCCAGCAAGGCCAGCGAGCCCGACAGCACGCCTCCGACGGCCTCCACGACCATGAAGCCGAAGATCAGGAAAAAGGACAGCAGGACCTTGCGCTCGTTGGCGCTGGTCACGGTCGGGGTGTGGTCATGATCATGGTCGTGATCGTGACCATGGTCATGTGCGTGGGATTGGGACATGGGGCCTCGGGAAACTGGGTCTTTGACTGTGGCTCAAAATATAACACATGAACATGTTCTCATGTGAATTGTTGTACACATTTGTGTTCGCGTCTCACCACGGCCGGGATGCCGCTCCGGGCAATTGCCTTAGCCTGGCTCGGCGACCATTCCCCCCGCCTGGCAAGCAGCCGTTGATCTAACATCCAGTGGCAGTATCCCCCCTGGGGGGATATGATTTCAGCATGGAAGACATGCATAAGCACACCACCCATCCCGACCTGGTGAAGCGGCTCAAGCGCGCCGAGGGGCATCTGCGGCACGTCATCGGGATGATCGAAGGGGGAGAAACCTGCCTCGACATCGCCCGCCAGCTCGCGGCGGTGGAAAGCGCGGTGACGGCGGCCAAGCGCGTCCTGATCCACGACCACATCGACCACTGCCTGTCCCATGACGAGGACTCCGTTCTGACCGAAATGAAGGCGCTGACCAAACTGCTCTGAGGCCGTCCGATGCTCTCCGTCCTGAATAACCGCACCTACCGCCACCTGTTCACCGCCCAGGTGATCGCGCTCGTCGGCACCGGCCTGATGACGGTGGCGCTCGGCCTGCTGGCCTACGAGCTGGCCGGCGCGGATGCAGGCGCGGTGCTCGGGACGGCGCTGGCCATCAAGATGCTGGCCTACGCGGGGGTCGCGCCGGTCGCGCAGGCCTTCGCCGACCGGCTCCCGCGGCGCTCGCTGCTCGTGGCGCTGGACCTCGTGCGAGCGGCCGTCGCGCTGTGCCTGCCCTTCGTCACCGAGGTCTGGCAGGGGACCCCGCAGAATTCGGAGAAAAACGTACGCTAAGGAAACTCTGAAGAAGACTTCCTGATTTTGGCAAAATACCCGGATTCCACCCGCCGAGTTTTCCGATGAAGCAGATGACCTTCGCCTACGCCGAGTATGCCGGCAAGCGCAAGCAGGCCCGCAAAGAGTTGTTCCTGATCGAGATGGATCAGGTGGTGCCGTGGAAGGGTTTGATCGCCTTGATCGAGCCGCACTACCCGAAGGGTGAAGGCGGCAGTCCAGCCTATCCGCTGATGGCGATGTTGTGCGTGCATTTGATGCAGAACTGGTTCGGCTACAGCGACCCGGCGATGGAGGAGGCGCTGTACGAGACTACAATCCTGCGTCAGTTTGCCTAAAGACGGAACATATGCACCAGACGCTGAAGTTGGGTTGCCAGAGCAGATAGTTGCTTACTGGTGGCAACATTCTGACGGGAAGCCTCGCTAGTTTCCTCGGCAATCTGGCTGACACTAGTAACGTTACGATTGATCTCCTCCGCGACAGAGCTTTGCTCCTCAGCGGCAGATGCAATCATGGCATTCATGTCATTAATAATCGCAACAGCGTTACTGATCTGATCCAGCATATGACCTGCGCTGGCAACCTGTTGTTTACCAGCTTGTGCTTTGGTGCAACTACTTTGCATGACCGCAACAGCACGATTTGCCCCGCCCTGCAGTTTTTCAATCATGGTCTGAATTTCGCTGGTTGACTGTTGCGTGCGCGAAGCAAGCGAGCGCACCTCATCCGCCACCACAGCAAAGCCTCGCCCTTGCTCACCAGCTCTTGCAGCTTCAATAGCCGCATTAAGGGCAAGTAAATTGGTTTGATCGGCGATGCTGCGAATGACATCCACCACAGAGCTAATACCAGCACTGTCTGCTTCAAGCTCATGGATAACGGTGGCCGCGTGCTCAACTTCACTGGCTAGGCTGTCGATAGAAGAGATTGTTTGATGAACAACAAGCTTTCCACTTTCCGACTGCTGATCTGCTTCCTGTGCTGCTCTTGCTGCACTGGCCGCGTTCCCAGCCACATCCTGCACAGTAGCTGACATTTCGTTCATCGCAGTAGCAACCTGATCTGTCTCCAACTGCTGGCGGCGGATGCCGTCACTGGTTTCAGTGCTGATCTGAGCAGTCTGCTCAGCTGCGGCTGCCAGTTGCTCCACAGCCCCCGCCAACTCTTGAATGGTGTGGTGAAAACGCGAAGCCATTGCATTGAATGAGCTAGAGATTTCGCCCAGCTCATCACGCCCCTGATAGGTAACTCGATAGCCCAAATTGCCATCAGCTAGCTGCTGACCGCCGACTTGAAGCTCGCGAACAGCTTTTGTGATGCCAGATACAGTAGCCAAAGCCACGACTGTGGCCAGAAACAGAGCAACCACTAGCGTGAGACCGATTATCACAACCAGACGATCGAAGCTCTCTTTAGCGCGCTGGTAGCTTGCATTGGCGCTCTCCTGCTCCGACTCAACCAGATTACGCACGCTGGCATAGGTCGTCATAAATGCAGGTTGCAAGCGATTCAGCAGGATTGCATTCCCTCCCGCATAGTCACCTTGGCGCATTGCATTGAGCGTCGGTTGAACACCATTATCCAGATAATCAGACAGCTTGTTTTGCAGTTCAGTGGCCAAGCGCTGATGCTCTTTGCTCATTGGCATACGCTGATAGTCAGCAAGGCGCTCACGCATGCTGCCTACGCTTCTATCCACAGCATCGAAATGCATGCTCGCGGGGTGGTCATGTGCCTTTTCGAACGCACTACCAGGCTGATGTTGCAGAGCAAGCAAAAGCTGAGTGCGTGCATGGTGCATGTGATTGGTGAGGTCGCCAAGCTTATCGAGCGGTAGCAGAACGTTGTTGTACATCTGGTTAATATCGGCATTGCTGCTGCGCATGCCGTTAAGCCCCTCCATTGTCAGGCCGGCAGCCGTAGCAGCTAGCAGAATGAGCAAACTGATGAGACGGGTTTTAATTGAAAAACGGGTTAGCCAATCACTCACTACTTCACCTCATTATTAGGCATATCAATGTGCCTTCATTGTATCGGCTGGTTCATTTGAAATCTTGAGTCAGGCTCCCCCTCAAGGCTTCTCGCCGTATGGTCTGGGGCAATTTAGTACTTAAATCAAAAACAAGCCATGAAGGCTGTCCGGCTAGGCTATAGCCTAGATTGACATCCGCGATGCAACCCTTAACTTGCTTGCACCTATCGTTTCCATGCTAGCTTTATCGTAACGCTAAGGAAGCTCTGAAAA
>NZ_JAPDCD010000012.1:0-107164 GCF_027705695.1 Aeromonas sp. QDB62
AACGCCGGATATATGGTCGCAAACCGTATCAGTTCAGTTCTTGCACAACCCGGGGGCGTCCATATATGGTCTAATCACCCCGGTTGGGCCAAGCTGCAGCTGCTTGCCGTCGATAGAGTGATGTGGCGCACGCCCGATCCCCCGGACAACTCTGCCGCCTTTGCCAAGTCCGGTACCCAGCAGGCGAGACCGCCTATCCGCAGGTTCGCATACTTTGTCAGATGGAGCTAACCAGCCACCAGCTTGTTCAAACCGTCATGGATAGCTGCGCCGTCAACGAGATTGTGCTGGCGGAGAAGCTTATCGACCACACGCCAGGCAAACCACCGGCAACGAGCGGCACTGGCTGCTGCCACTCAACGCGGGGGCGCAAAGAAGTGGCCGCTGTTGCCCGAAACGATAGAAGCCCGCTTGCTGACTCGTACTATCAACGGCAAGGAGCACCAAGTGTTGACCTCGATGGTCGACCCGATGCGTTTCCCTGGGACTGACATCGTCGAGCTCTACAACCATCGCTGGGAAATATAGATCTGGGCTATCGGGAGATGAAACACAACCTGCAACAACACCGACTGACCCTGCGCAGCCAGATGGTGAAGATGGCCGCGAGTCTCAAGGGAGACTTGGCTAGCCAGCTGAGTTTTCACATGGCGTCGGTCTATCTCATTCATGAACTGAGCTGCATGCTGTACATGTCGCCGGGGACTATCCCGAAGCGGGTAGCTGAGCTGGAGAAACAGGCGGGACAGTTTGTATTGCCAGAACGAAGGGAGCGAGGTTACCCCCGCTGCGTGAAGCCAAGGCCACAGAGGTATAGTGTGAAAAAAGCCAATAAAAACAATGCCAGTCAGGCTTAACTGACTGGCATTACCCACAAGGAGCCCTGTTTATTTGTGTATCACTGACGTATTGGCTCAGGTAAAGCTGGTGGCGGGCAACTGGCAGGCCACGGCTTCGCGGCGCAGTTGCTGCAAGCGGGCAAGCAGTCCGCTCTGGCCCAGTTCCGTCTCCTGAGGCGAGAGATTGTCCACCAGCAGCGGATAGTGATCCGTCACCGCCTGCATCAGCCAGTCGAGACGGCGCAGGGTGAGCGGGCCGCAGCTTTGGCCGCTCAGATCATCGGCCACATCGAGCCGGTGGCTGCGATACATGTCCCGCCACCAGCTGGCGACCAGCGCCTCGTCGCTCGCCAGTGCGGCGCTCCACTCCCCCTGCAAGGCATGCAAGCGGGCCAGCACTGGCGCACTGGCCCCTTCACGGATCAGGTGATGGATCTCCCGTTTCACCCATTTCAGACAAAGCTCGCGCCAGTAGCGAAATTGCGGCAAGGGATCGGCCTCATCGAGCCAGAGCCCTGACAGGGTGCGGGTCTCCAGCCGCTCCGGCACATGGAACTGCGGGTCGACCAGACCGTTGGAGTTGTATTCAAAGCGGGGATCGAAGGTCCACATATAGCCAAAATCGAACACGCTGATCTGCTCGCCGTCATCGAGCAGGTTGCCCGGGCTCGGGTCCCAGTCAAACCAGCCCCAGCGGGCCAGCTCCCCCTGCACCTCCAGCATCTGGGCCAGATTACGTTCGTTGAGCTGATGCACCGGCACGCCCCGCAACCAGGGGGAGACCAGCACTCCGGCCCGCGCCGAGCCAAAGCTGGTGCAGACCACATGGGAGAGGATGGTGGGATGCAGCTCGCGCAGCGCCTCGATTTCGCGCCGCCGCTCCAGTTCGGTCAGAAAGGCGGTCTTGCCATCGAGGTTGGCCACCAGCGAATCCTGACGCCGCCGCTTGAGGCACCAGTGGTGCCCTTCCACCTTGAGGTGAAACACCTCGGCGGTGAGACCGTGACGATAGACCTTGATCACCGCCGGATGGGTATCCTTCAGTTTGACCAGCTGTGCCAGCGGCAACGGGCAGTCACGCTCGCGTCCGATCCGGATCTCTTCCTTGCTCTCCAGCATGCGCAGCAATCTGGCCTGGCGCGCCATCACCTTAGGATTCATACATGTACCTCCTGTCGCTATTGAGAGACTAAACAGCGCCTTTCTCCCAGGCCAGCGGCAAAACCCCATGATGACGCTTTCATCACATATTCCGTGCAACCCCTCGATCGGGATCACAATTTGCAAGGTTGAACTGTAACCAAATATTCATTGAGTGGTCATTAAATTGACAACCCGGAACAAGGCCCGCACCATCGGGTCAAACTCTATGCGGATGAACGATCTCTCCCTCACTCGCTCAAAGGATGAGCTTATATGAATCGCCCCTCCTCAGGCCGCCACCGCGTCCTGAGTCTGCCCTCTGGGCTGCTGGCCCTGCTGGGCGGATTGCTGCTGCTGACGCTGTTATTGCCGCTGATCAATCCCGGCAGCTGGCTGGGCCGTGCCCAGCCGCTGGTGCTGGGTCCCGCCGACAATCCGCTGGCGACCCTCACCCGCCACGCCCTGCTCTATAAAAGCGACAGCCGCGGCCTCTATCTGGTGGTGCGCAGCCAGTGGCAGTTGCGAGGGCCGCTGCAAGCGGGGGACAAGGTACGGGTGGAGCTGCTCAACGACAAGGGAGAGCGGATCGACGAGCTGAGTCAGGCGGTGGATAAACGTCAGGTTTGCCGCAATAACCGCTGCTCATTGGATCTCAACAGCACCCTGCGCGCCCCGGACGACGCGCTGGCCAGCCGCTATCAGCTGCGCATCGGCCTGCTACTCAAGGATCGCCCCGAGAGCGGCGATTTCAGCCAGATCCTGCAAACCCTGCCGGAGCAGGGCTTCAACCTCACCTATCTGGTGGTGAGCCTGACTCTGGTGCTGGCCCTGAGCGCCGCCGTGCTCAAAACTGTGCTGCCCAAGCTGCGCCGCAGCCTGCGCTGGCGGATCATCGGCAGCCTGCTGCTCGGCAACCTCACCTTCGTGCTGCTGCACGGCTTCGTGGTGTTCAAGCTGGGGGAGTTTCTGCTCTGGTCAGGCTTTCGGCCGGAGCACTACTACCTCGCCTGGGGCAGCATGGTGCTGGGCTGGAGCCTCTGCGCGCTGGCGGGCTTCAACCTCTATATGGGGCTGGTCTTTACCGCGCTTTCGGGCATAGGTCTGCTCGCCAACTTTATGAAGATCGCCATCTACGGCGTGCCGCTCGGCGGGGATGATTTTGGCAACCTGCTGGCGCTACTGCGGATCCTGCTCGATCAACATCCCATCCTGCCCATCTTCACCCTCTTGCTGGCTCTTTTTCTCTGCTGGCGCTTCGCCCTGTCACGCTGGGTGTTACGCACTGCCGCCGCCACCGTCGCCTTCTTTGCGCTGTGCGTGTTTGCCACCCAGACAGGCAACAAGCTGCTGGGGGCCAACATTCGTTACGTGGACCGCGCGGTCAACTACCACAGGGACATCATCCGCTCCGGCCCCGGCCTCTATCTGTTCAATCTGGTGGACGAGATGCTGCAAAGCGGCAGCGTGTTTCGCTACCCCTTGCAGATCAACGAGCTGACCCCGCAGCTGAGCCATCCGCCCCAAGGCATTGCGCCGCGCTGGGATCTGGTGATCGTGCTGCAATATGAGTCGCTCTGGCTCGACTGGAAGGGGCGGATCTGCGCCCCGGCCCCTACTCTCTCCCTGCCTGCCAGCGTGCAGCAGTGGCACAAGACCATCCACTCCCCCACCACCGGCGGCATGACGGTGCTGGCGGAGTTCGAGATGAACACCGGCCTGCCGGTGGGCTTGCTCAAGCAGGGTGTGGTGCCCTACTACTACCTCTCGGAGCAGGTGCCGGGGCTGGCCCAGAGCGCCAGACAGAGCGGCTATAAGACGCTGTTCGCCCACCCCTATGTGGAAAAATTCTGGGGCCGCGCCAAGGCGATCCCGGCGCTCGGCTACGAGGAGCGCTGGTTCGATACCCGCTTCACCACCCTAGAGCACAAGGGACTCTATATTTCCGACGATGCGCTGATCGACCATATGCTCAAGCGCAGCGAGCAGGATAGCCAGCCGCTGTTTGCCTACGCGGTCACCATGCAGGGGCACGGCCCCTTCGATGGCCCCCGCTATCAGGGGCAGGAGCGCAGCGGCGCCTGCCCGAACCAGAGCGAGAGCGACACCCAGCTGCTCAACACCTACTACACCGGGGTGGTGGATGCCATGGCCTCGCTGGAGCGGCTGCTCAAGACCCTCGACCAGTCGGGCAAACGCTATCTGGTGGTGGCCTTTGGCGATCACCAGCCATTTTTGATGTCCGCCGGCAAGGGTATTCACGGCGACAAACCGGCGCGCGATGCCACCTACCAGATCCCCATGATGGCCTTTGCCCGCGCCGATGATCCCCTCAATCTGGCAACCCAGTTTGCGCCAGTGCGCCAGCTCTACCAGATGGGTCAGGCCACTCGTCAGCTGCTGGCGGGGGATATCACCCCCATCGAGGACAAACCTCTGCTCCATCCGGTGCTGGGGGAAGAAAAAGGGTTCGACCCATCGAGCCTGGTGCCGCAGATCCGCGCCAGCTTCCGGCCCGATGCCCTGCCCTGATCCCACCCCACAAAAACAGACAAGGCCGCATCAGCGGCCTTGTTTTTTGACATTCATTTAGCACTCATTCTGCTCGCCACCAGGGCTGCAGCAAGGTGAGCTGCTGACGGTCGAGATCGAGCGCCACCTCGATGCCCAGCGGCAGCGTCAGCATGGGGTGGGTATGGGCACAATCAAACTCCGCCAGAATGGGGAAGTTCAGCTCCCCCACCACCTCCAGCAGGATATCGAGCGGGCGCTTGCCGCTACCCTGATCGTTGAACAACTCGTGTTTGCCGAGAATAAGGCCGCCGATCCGATCAAAGACGCCACACAGCTTGAGATGGGCGAAGGATCGCTCCAGCGTCTCGGCAGATTTCAGGCTGTCCTCCAGCAACAGAATGTCACCGCGCTCGATGGCGGGCATATAGGGGGAACCCCAGATCCCCGCCATGGTGTTGAGGTTGCCGCCGATCAGCCGTCCCTCTACCCGCCCTGTCCCCACCGAGATCAGTCGGTTGGGCTGGCAGAGCTTGGCCCGGGTCTGGTTTTCCCAATCCAGTCGCTCATCGCTCGAGTGCGCGGGGGTAGGCAGCGTGCAGGGGACGCCAGCTTCATCAGCCAGCACAATCTGTAAAAAACTTGCCAGCGTCTCGTCCACCAGCGGCGGTAACTCGCCAAAGGAGGCCACCAGCGCCGGGCCATAAAAAGTAACCAGGCCAGTTTGGGCATGGATGCCGAGCAGCAGCGCCGTCACATCGGAGTAGCCAACGATGATTTTGGGATCGCGCCTCAGCGCCTCGAAATCGAGGTAGGGCAGCAGGGAGTTGGAGTTGCTGCCGCCAATCACCGACATGATGCAGCGCACTTGCGGGTCGCGAATAAGGGCGTTGAGCTCTTCGGCCCGCGCGGCGATGGAGCCGGATCGCCAGTGATCCTGCTGGCCAGTCAGGCTGCCCGCCTTGAGCCGGAAGCCCTTCCCCTCAAGAAACGCCCTGGCGCGGGCAAAACGGTTGGGGGCCCAGGCGGTCGCCGCGCTGGAGGGGGAGAAAAAAGCGATGGTATCGCCACGTTTGAGCAGCGGGGGAACCAATAACGTCATGACACGCGCATCCTTGCCAACATCCAGCCATTACAGAATCTTTGAGACTCTTACATAACCCCTTTGATCACAACGGGTTTTATCGTTAGCGTTTAGAAATACCAAACACTTGATTCATTATTAACAGATATTCTAAACGCTATCCCCTTCCTAGAATGACCTCATTGCGATGGCCAACCCCGGTTGGCTATCAAAGCGGTCGGTCTGACAGCCCGGACGTTTCTCCCCCACTTATCTTTTATCTCTCACTTATCAATGAGGTGCTTGTCATGAATAGAACCGCATCCCCCAGCGCATTGGTTGTAGAAGGCGGTGCCATGCGTGGCATCTTTGCCAGCGGTGTGCTGGATGCGTTTATCGAGCATGACTATCGCCCCTTTGACTTCGCCATCGGCGTCTCGGCAGGGGCCACCAACCTCTTGGCCTACCTCGCCAGCCAGCATGGCCGCAGCCACGACATCCTGACCGAGCTGGCGTGCAGCCAGCAGTTTATGGATCCCCTGCGCTTTGCCAAGGGGGGCAATCTGGTGGATATCCACTGGCTGTGGAACACCAGCTGCCGCAAATACCCCCTCGATATCCATCGCTATCGCGAGACCGGCATCCCCTTTTATGCGGTGGTGACCAATACCCTGACCGGCAAGGCGGAGTACATCCGGGTCAAGCCGGAGAACATGAACGAGGTGCTGCCCGCCAGCTGCGCCATTCCCCTCGCCTCCCACGAATACCCGGAGGTCCATGGGGTACCGATGACAGATGGCGGCGTCGCCGACTCCATCCCGGTGATCGAGGCCTACCGCCGCGGTGCCCGTCATATGACGGTGATCCTCTCCGAGCCGCTCGGCTACCGGCTCAAACCGATGCCGTTCCCCTGGATGATCCGCACCCTGCTCAAGACCCGCCCCGCGCTGGCCTATGCGCTGGAGCAGCGGGATCGCAGCTACAACGAGGCGCTCGATTTTATCGCCAATCCGCCGGCTGACTGCCAGATCGAGGTGATCGCCCCGGCCGACTACTTCCCCGTGTCCCGTTTTACCCGCGATATCAACAAGCTGGAGATGGGATACGTGATGGGCAAGTGCGCTGGCTATCAGGCCGCCCTGCTCAATTGATGACAGGCATGACCCGACCTGCCGCGACGCACGCGCCGCCAACACAATAACAATCGGGTCAGTTGAGCAACATGAGTCATAAAAACAGACCGTGGCGAGGCAAGCGCGGCCAGAACCGGTGCCAGACACTCTGAGCAGCCAGCCCCTCATCCCTATGCCAGGGCATCTCACCCTCATACAAGGTGTTTATTTATGTCGTTTCTTCTCACCCATCCCGCGCTGGCGCAGCTGTTCGAGCGGCTGCTGCCCGATTACCGGATCATGGCGCCCGCGGCCGAATATCGGGGCGGCCGCTTCTCCGACACCGACAACGTCACCTACCACAGCATCCGCCATCCGGCCGAGCTGGTGTGGCAGGAGAAGTCCCACTTCTCCCCGAAAGAGGTGGTGCTCCCCATCACCCAGACCCTGTTCCACTTCGACAATCTGGAGCTGCGCGAATCCAAGGTGGAGGCCAAGCCCACCCTGCTGTTCTTGCGCAGCTGCGATATCCACGCCCTGCGCCGACTGGATCAGGTCTATCTCAAGAACGGCCAGAACAGCGACGTCTACTACGCCAGACTGCGCAGCAAGCTCAAGCTGGTGCTGCTGGAGTGCCGCGAGAGCTTCGAGAACTGCTTCTGCGTCTCCATGGGGAGCAACGAGACCCGAGACTACGCCGCTGCTATTCGTCTGAGTGATGAGGGTGCCCGTATCGAGGTCAAGGATCCCGAGCTGCTCGGCTACTTTGCCGAGCTGGGCGAATCCGATGACTTCACCCCGGAGTTTGTCCAGAGCAACCCGGTCAAGGTACGCCCCCCGGACAGCGTCTGTGACGACCCCCAGCGGATCCGCCAGATCCTCACAGCTCACCCGGTCTGGGCCGAGTACGACAGCCGCTGCATCGGGTGCGGCCGCTGCACCACCTCCTGCCCGACCTGCAGCTGCTACAGCGTGCACGACCTCACCTATGCAGAGAATCCCAAGCAGGGTGAACGCCGTCGCCAGTGGGCCAGTTGCATGGTGGATGGCTTCAGCGACATGGCCGGTGGCCACGGTTTTCGCGCCAAACATGGCGAGCGCCTGCGTTATCGCGCCCTGCACAAGGTCAACGACTACAAGGCCCGTCAGGGAGAGGAGCACATGTGCGTCGGCTGCGGCCGCTGCGACGATCGCTGCCCTCACTACATCTCCTTTAGCAACATCATCAACAAGATGACCGATGTGGTCGAACAGACCATCGCAGCCGACCACGCGCAGGGGGCGAACTGATATGTGCCAGTGCCAGCAAACCGCAACAGCAGAACAACAGCAGAACGTGGTCGAAAACCGTCTGCTGCCCAAGGCCTACACCATTCTGGCCATCGAGCGTCACACCGAGCTTGAGTGGAACTTTCGGGTATCACGCGATTTTGATGTCCACTACGGCCAGTTTGTGGAGATCTCCCTGCCTACCGTCGGCGAAGCGCCCATCTCGGTCTCCGACTATGGCGATGGCTATGTGGATCTGTTGATCCGCAAAGTCGGCAAGGTAACCGATGCGCTGTTTGCCCTCGATGTGGGCGACAAGGTGTGGATGCGCGGCGTCCATGGCAACGGCTATCCGCTGGAGGCCTACCGCGACCAGCACCTCATCGTGGTGGCGGGCGGCACCGGCGTCGCCCCGGTCAAGGGGCTGCTGCGCCGCTTCAGCAAACATCCGGAAGAAGTGAAGTCCCTCGACATGATCCTCGGCTTCAAGAACGAGCAGGCGGTGCTCTATCGCCACGAGATGCCGCTCTGGGCCGAGCAGCAGAACCTCATCGTCACCCTGGATGAGGGCAAGGAGAGCGAGCAGTTTCGCATTGGCCGGGTCACTGACTACATCGACCAACTGGATCTCGCTGACAAGGAGGATATCCAGGTGATCGTGGTCGGCCCCCCCATCATGATCCGCTTCGTGGTACTCGCCTTCCTCGAGCGGGGCATCCCCAAGGATCGCATCTGGGTCGACTACGAACGCCGCATGGCTTGCGCCGTGGGCAAGTGTGGCCACTGCCGGATGGGCGACACCTATATCTGCGTGGATGGACCGGTCTTTCGTTTTGACCAGGCCCAGCATCTGATCGACTGAGGGAGAACACCATGAGTCTCGATATCGACATCATCAAGGCCCGCGCCAAGAACGAATACCGCCTCTCCAAGGTGCGCGGCGAAGCGATGATCAGCGTACGCATTCCAGGCGGGATCATGCCCGCCCACCTGCTGGCGGTGGCCCAGCAGATCGCCGAACAGTACGGCAACGGCCTGATCCACCTCACCACCCGCCAGAAGCTGGCGATGCCCGGCATCAAGTATCAGGACATGGACAAGGTCAACGCCGCCCTCGAGCCCTTTATCAAGGAGATCGAGGTTGAGACCTGCGGCATCGAGGTAGAGGACACCCGCGCCGGTTACCAGACCATCGGCGGGCGCAACATCGTCGCCTGTCAGGGCAACACCATCTGCCAGAAGGGCAATATCGACTGTACCGGGCTGGCCCAGCGGATGGAGAAACACCTCTACCCCAACCCCTACCACCTCAAGATGGTGATCGCTGGCTGCCCCAACGACTGCGCCAAGGCCAACATGGCCGACTTCGGCATCCTCGGCATCGCCAAAATCCACTTCAATGCCGAGCGCTGTATCGGCTGCGGCGCCTGCGTCAAGGCGTGCAGCCACCACGCGGTAGATTGCCTCGCCATCAAGCATGGCAAGGCAGTCAAGGAGGAGAGCAAGTGCATCGGCTGTGGCGAGTGCGTGCTGGCCTGCCCGACCCTGGCCTGGCAGCGGGATCCCAAGCAGCTCTATATGGTCAAGCTGGGGGGACGCACCAGCAAGAAGACCCCTCGTACCGGCAAGCTGTTCCTCAACTGGGTCACCGAAGAGGTGCTGCACGCGGTGATCAAGAACCTGTTCGAGTTCGAGGCCGAGATGCTGGATGGCAAGCCCATCTACCTGCACATGGGTCACCTTATCGACCGAGCCGGTTATCACAAGTTCAAGGAGCGGGTGCTGCGCGGCGTCACCCTCAATCCGGAAGCCATGGTCGCTGACCGCATCTTCTGGGCCGAAGATCAGTACGTCGCCAACATGCACGTCAAAGCGGTGCAATAGAAAAACCTCGTTTGGGGAAGCGTGATCAAGTGGCCGACACCGGTGGGGATCTGTCGTTGGCCCGGGCGTCGATCACCCTTCCCCTTTTTTATTCCCGTCGGGGGACCGTTCCCCCGACCATCCGGGGTGCGTCACGGCGCGCCCTGCTACCTCGCCCGACGCGGCATTGCGAGCGGGCCTGCATCCGGAGCCTGTTATGGACTTTCTCCCTCTCTTTTGTCAGCTGCAAAACAAGCCGGTGCTTATCGTTGGCGGCGGTGAGGTGGCGGTGCGCAAGGCGCGCCTGCTGCTCGATGCCAAGGCGAAGATCACCATCAATGCCCCGCATCTCGAACCCCAGCTGATGAGCTGGGCCGAGCAGGGTCGCCTGACCGTCTGCGCTGCAGATTTTCACCCCGAGCTGCTCGATGGCAAGTGGCTGGTTATCGCCGCCACTGACAATCCAGAGGTCAATCATCAGGTCTTCAGCGAAGCGAATCTGCGCCAAATCTTCTGCAACGTAGTGGACTCACCCGCCCACTGCAGCGCCATCATGCCAGCCATCATCGACCGCTCGCCGCTGATGGTGGCCATCTCCAGCGCAGGTTCGGCGCCGGTACTGAGCCGCCAACTGCGGGAGAAAATCGAAGCCATGCTGCCGCAACACCTCGGCCAGCTCGCGGCGCTGGCCGGACGCCTGCGCGAGCGAGTAAAGGCCATACCGGACAAGCTGGCCCGCCGCCGCTTCTGGGAACGGCTCTTTAGCCACGATCGCCTCGCCCTCCAGCTGGCGCGCGGCCAACAGCAGGCAGCCGAACAGAGCGTCGCCGAGCTGCTCAACGAGCCGCTGCAGAGCAAAGGGAGCGTCACCCTGGTGGGGGCTGGCCCCGGCGATGCGGGGCTGCTTACCCTAAGCGGTCTGCAGCAGCTGCAACAGGCAGATGTGGTGGTCTATGACCGGCTGGTCTCGCAGGAGGTGCTGGCACTTGTTCGCCGGGATGCCGAGCGGATCTTTGTTGGCAAGGAGGCGGGCCGCAACTGTGTGCCCCAGCAGGCGATCAACCAGCTGTTGCTGGAGCAGGCTCGCCTAGGCAAACAGGTGGTACGGCTCAAGGGGGGCGATCCCTTTATCTTTGGCCGGGGCGGCGAGGAGCTGGAGACTTTGGCCGAGGCAGGCATCCCCTTCTCGGTAGTGCCGGGCATCACCGCGGCCTCGGGTTGCGCCGCCTACAGCGGCATTCCCCTCACCCACCGCGACCATGCCCAGCGAGTGCAGTTCATCACCGGGCACGACAAGGAGGGCAATATCGCCCAGGAGTGGTCGGCGCTGGCCGCGCCTCACCAGACTCTGGTGTTCTACATGGGTCTAGCCCACGCCGCTCGCATTCAGGATGAGCTGCAAACCCACGGTATGCCCGGCCACACCCCGGTGGCGCTGGTAGAGCAAGGCACCCAGCTGAGTCAACGAGTGGTACGCGGCGAGCTGCAACAGCTGGCCGCACTGGCTCGTCAGGTGAAGAGCCCGAGCCTGATCATCATCGGCTCTGTGGTGACCCTCGCCGACAAGTTGGACTGGTATGGGGAGGCCAACACCCTCACCGGGGTCTGATCCGGCAGATGCGCCCAAGGGGCGAGATAATGCCCTCCAGAGACAAAAAGCAGACACCGTGCAACCGGTGTCTGCTTTTTTCATCAACAGGATCAGCGCTAAACCACGCGCCCGTTACTCCAGCGTGATGGGGCCGGTGTTCTGGGCATCGCTGTCATTCCAGCCGCTCTCATAACGAATGCGCGGATCCCCCTGCAGGGTGTAGAGAATGGTGCCCTGACGAAACTGCAGCGCACCATCGGCCCGCTTGGCCTTCACCTTGCCCCCGTTGACCCACACCTGCTCCTTGCCATCCACCTGAATGTTGGCCACGGTGGCACCGGTCTCGCTATTTTTGGCGGTCCACTTGCCTTGATAAGGGGAATCCCCTTTAGCCATCGGCAGCGCAGCCGCCTTGCCAGCAGACCAGGCGCTGACCGTACAGATGCCGTTGGCTCGCTTGTCATGCTTGATGGCGTAATCGACGCTGGGCTCGCTGGTCGCGGAGTCAGAGGTGATGCCGATCATGATCTTGCCGCTCTGGGCGGTATAGGCGGTCGGCGCATCGGTTTTCAGCGTGGCCTTCTTGCCATTGATAAAGACATTGCCCCCTTGCGCCTTGACCTGAATATTCATCGGGCAGCTGGCGGTAAAGTTGGGAACGGCCGCGACGGCACTACCGGCATAAGCGGCGATGGCCAGCGTGATAACAGTCAACAGAGCAGATTTTTTGTGCATCTTGATACGCCTTCAAGAAAGAGTGATTCATGCAAAATGGGGTCATCCGTGATGAGGTGTCGTCCTGATGGCTGCCACTCTAGTCCGGCGAATCAGGGGGGCCCAGTTAAAAAAAATAAAACCCGCCCCATCGGGTTATGAAAAAATATAAAAGTTTGAAATCATCAACTTAGACTCATTAATGGCATGGGCTCAACACCCCGTTCACGCCTCGTTACCCACTGCCTGGCACAAAAAAGCCGATAACCCGGTTATCGGCTTTGGCCCGAACAGCTGGCGGCAGGATATCAGAACACCACGGCGGTGCCGCTGATACTGACCATCAGCATGCTGCCGTTTTGCCCCACCACCTCGTAGTCGATATCGATGCCAACCACCGCATTGGCACCCAGGGCGGCGGCACGCTCTTTCAACTCATCGAAAGCGATCTCGCGGGCACGGGCCAGCTCTTTTTCATAGGCGCCGGAGCGGCCACCGATGATGTCGCGGATCCCAGCAAAGAGATCCTTGAAAATGTTGGCGCCAAGGATGGCTTCGCCCACCACGATGCCGCGGTATTCACGAATGGTTTTGCCTTCCAGCGTGGGGGTCGTCGAGAGGATCATCTTGAACTCCTGTGAGTAGCAGAAGGGCTCAGACTACCCCAACTGCCCGCAAATCCCAACCGGGTGGTGGCCTGTACTACGCCGTCCTTAAAAATCACGACGACCAGATAAAAAAACACCGCGCACGGGGCGCGGTGTTGCTATCGAAACGTCATGGCCGGCGGCCAGACCATCACGGATTGTATGAGACCACCGAGCCACTGAGGCCGGTCATCTGGGAGATCCGCCCCTGCATCCCCTGCAGCTTGGCCTTGGAGACATCCGGCCCGATAAAGACCCGGTTGAGCTGACCCTGCACCGGTGTGCGCGGCGAGGTGTGGGCAGAGTAGCCCGCCGCCCGCAGCTTGCTCACCAGCGCGTTAACGCTGTCGACGTTCTTGAAGGCACCAAGCTGGAGGATCCAGCTACCCTGTGCCGGCGCGGCAGCGGGCGCGGGTGTGGTCGGCTGGGTCATCTTGCTTTCAATCAGATCGTCGAGGGACTTGATCTGACCCGCCTGCGCTTTGGCTGGCGCAGGTGCCTTGGCCACTTCAACCGGTTTGGCTGGCGTCGGCTTGGGTGCAGGCTTTGGCGGTTCGACCGGTTTTTTGGCCACCACTTCCGGCTTGGACTGTGGCTTGGGTTGGGCATTCTGTTGCGGCTGGCTCGGCGCCGGTGCGGCAGGGGTTGTCGCCGGCTGCGCGCCGTTGCCCTGACCTGCAAGGGTCATGGGATCAGCCACCTCTTCCACTTGCCACTGCTGGGCCGCAGAGGCCTGTTGCTGGCTGGCCAGATGCTCAGCAGGCAAGGTGCTGGCCGCCGAGACTTGCAGCGCAGGTTTGGCTGGCTCCAGCTCGGGGCGCAGCGGGATCTTGGCAAAGGCCTCCTCCTTTTGCGCCAGCTTGTGACCATCCAGCAAGTCCGGCAGGAAAATAACAACCAGGGCCACCAGGATGACGGTGCCCACCAGACGGTTTTGAAACTTCGAGGCCAAGTTGAATCCTACCTTTACGTAACTCAATATGCGATTTGGCTCCCCGCCCGAGGGCCGGGGAGCCGGGGTGTGGCCTAGACGGCGACACCCGCCAGAATGTCGGCGACAGTGTAAAACGAACCAAACACAATGACCATATCGTCCGGACTCGATGCGGCCAACGCTGCCTGATAAGCGGCGCTGACATCATCAAATGCCCTGGCAGGCCCCTTGCCCTCCCCCAGCGCGGCAGCCAGCTGCGCAGCGGTGGCGGCGCGCGGGCCGGTCAGGCTGGCCAGATACCAGTCGCCAATCAGACCATCGAGTTCGGCAAGCGATCCTGCCATGTCCTTGTCTTTGAGCATGCCGACTACGGCGCGGCGCACGCCTGCGCAGGGCATTTTACGCAGCTGGGTCGCCAGATAGGCCGCCGAATGGGGGTTGTGGGCCACATCGACGATGACCAGCGGCGCGCTTTGCAGTTGCTGCATCCGGCCAGCCAGTCGGGCATTGGCCAGCCCGTCACGAATGGCAGACTCCGGCAGCGGCAAGCCGAGGGACTCCAGCGCCGCCAGCACGGTCACCGCATTCATCAGCGGCAGAGCCGGTTTTGGCAGATCCCGCCACTGGTTGAGGCCGTGATAATCCCAGCAGCTCTCGTGCTCATCGCCACGAAAATCGATACCGACCTGACGCAGGTTGGCACCAATGCGCGCGGCTTCGCTGGCGATGGTCGCAGGCGGATTGGGCTCCCCGCTGATGGCGGGTTTACCGGCGCGATAGACCCCGGCCTTCTCCACCGCTACCGCTTCACGGGTATCACCCAGCCAGTCGCAGTGATCCAGCGCGATGGAGGTGATCATCGCCACATCGGACTCAACCACATTGGTGGCGTCGAGTCGACCGCCCAGCCCCACTTCCAGCAGCAGCACATCGGGCGCCGCGCGGCAGAAGATCCACAAACCGGCCAGGGTGGCGAACTCGAAGAAGGTAAGGGCAATCTCGCCGCGGACCGCGTCCACCTCGGCAAAGGCGGCGCAGTGGTCGCTATCGGGCAGCTCTTGCCCGTTGACCCGCACCCGCTCGGTAAAGCGCAGCAAATGGGGAGAGGAGTAGACACCGACTTGGTAGCCTGCGGCCATCAGAATGCTGGCCGCCATGGCACAGCTGGAGCCCTTGCCGTTGGTGCCCGCCACCGTGATCACCTTGAACGGCAGTTGGGTCAGTCCCATACGCCGGGCGACAGCACCGACCCGATCCAGCCCCATGTCGATATTGACCGGGTGGATCTGCTCCAAATAAGAAAGCCAGTCGACAAGCGACCGGCTTTGGGATTGTTGCATGTTTGAACTCATCTTCACTCTTCGATGACGTGAGTATTCAGCATTTTGGCGAGCAGGCTGGCCAGACGGTTACGCATTTCGCGGCGATCGATGATGATATCGATGGCACCCTTTTCCAGCAGGAACTCGGAGCGCTGGAAGCCTTCAGGCAGCTTCTCGCGTACGGTCTGCTCGATAACACGCGGGCCAGCAAAGCCGATCAGCGCCTTGGGCTCGCCCACGTTGATGTCACCCAGCATTGCCAGACTGGCGGAGACGCCACCCATGGTGGGGTCGGTCAGCACGGAGATATAGGGCAGGCCCGCCTTGGTGAGTCTGTCCAGCGCCGCACTGGTCTTGGCCATCTGCATCAGGGAGAACAGCGCTTCCTGCATGCGAGCACCACCAGAGGCGGAGAAGCAGACCAGACCGCGACCTTCCTTGATGCACTCCTCAACGGCGCGCACGAAGCGGGCACCGACCACAGAGGCCATGGAGCCACCCATGAAGGAGAATTCGAACGAACAGGCGACAACCGGCACCCCTTTGAGGGTCCCTTTCATCACCACCAGCGCATCTTTCTCTGCCGTATCTTTCTGGGCGGCGGACAAACGATCCTTGTAGCGCTTGGAATCCTTGAATTTCAGTACATCCTGCGGCTCCAGCTCGGCACCGATCTCGGTACGACCCTGCTCATCGAGGAAGCTCTCGAGACGGGCGCGGGCGCTGATACGCATATGATGATCACACTTGGGGCACACTTCGAGGTTGCGCTCCAACTCTGCCCGGTAGAGCACCTGTTCACAAGCACTGCACTTGGTCCACACCCCTTCCGGAATGTTGTGACGACGGGGCGCAGTGATCTTGCTCTTGGGAAGAATCTTCTCAAGCCAGCTCATGGAATTCCTTAATGCTTTTGTGCCTGACAAAACGCATCGAGCCTAGATTGTTCAATGACTTACTAGCTCGATGGCAACAAATGACGGGTCATTAAACCACAATTTTTCGGGCGCAGTTACTAAAAACTGGTCGTACCCGGTGCCGAGTCCGGCAGCCACAGTGGGCCGAGCGGCAACTGCGGCAGAGCAAACTCGGCCGGGTAATCGACGTCGACCAGATAGAGGCCACCTGCCTTGGCGGTCGGCCCGGCCAGATTGCGATCCTTGGCAGCCAGCACCTCGGCAATCCACTCCACCGGTTTGAGCCCCTGCCCCACCAGCAGCAGGGAGCCGGTGATGTTGCGTACCATGTGGTGCAGGAAGGCGTTGGCCTTGATGTCGAGCACGATGTAGGGGCCGGAGCGGCTGACGCACAGATGAGTCACATTGCGCCACGGGGTGTTGGATTGGCAGGCGACGGCACGGAAGGTGCTGAAGTCGTGCTCCCCCAGCAGGCTCTGGCCCGCCTGGTGCATCAGCTCGGCATCGATGGTCTCGTGATAGTGACTGACGCCACTGCCGAGGATCGCCGGCCGGTAGTTGTGGTTGTAAATGACATAGCGGTAGCGACGGGCGGTGGCGCTGAAGCGGGCGTGGAAGCTCTCGTCCACCGGCTTGACCCAGCGCACGGCGATATCCGGCGGCAGGTTGGAATTGAGCCCCAGGGTCCAGGCGCCCTCGGCGCGGTTCGCCTCGGTATCGAAGTGGATCACCTGGCCGGTGGCATGGACACCGGCATCGGTGCGTCCGGCACACTGGATGGAGACAGGGTGGTTGGCAATCCGGCTCAGAGCCGTCTCCAGTTCAGCCTGCACGCTGATCACTTCACGCTGACGCTGCCAGCCGAAATATCGGCTGCCGTCATATTCAATACCTAGGGCAATTCGCATGGATAAACTTGTCTTGTTGTGAAAACGCAGTGAAAGAAACGGGGCGGATTATACGCGCTCAGCCCGAAAAGTCCCACCACACGCGCAATTGGCCTGGATGGCCAGCTTGCATGGCCACCCTCGCCCCATCGCAACTCGCCAAAAAAAGAGGGCAGCCCGCTGGCTGCCCTCGTTTTGCTGATCCCGTGATGGGAATTGATTTAGCCCAACCGCTTGAGCAACTTCTCGGCTTCGGCGCGCTGGTGATCGCTGCCCTGCTCTGCCGCCTCTTGCAGCAGCTCGCGGGCGCTATCCTTGTCATCAATCTCGAGGTAGGCACGGGCCAGATCCAGCTTGGCACCCACACCGCCGTCGTCGGCATCCACATCAAACCCGGTGGATTCCGGCAGCACCTCGGGGAAGCCATCGAGCCCCACATCCAGCGAAAATCCCTGATAAGGCTCCTGCTCAGTGGTGCTGGCATCGGCCTCGGCCAGCAGCTTGTCGATCTCGACGTAGCCGCTCTCCTGCGCTTGCTCACGGGGCTGCACATCGGCCGGATGAGATTCCACCTCGGCGAACGCATCTTCGAAATCGGAGAGCGCCAGCTCGTTGGGATCCCACTCCAGATCCAGCTCGGCGTCCTTCGCCGTCTTCGCCTTGGCCGGCTCAAGACCGAGCTCGGCCAGCATCGCATCGGCACTCTCGTCGGCACTGAGATCAATGGCGTTGTCATCTTTGCCAGCGGCGGGCTCGTCGAAGGCATTTTCGAACTCGCCGAGATCGAAGCTGGCCAGATCGTCGTCAGCGGCGCCGACTTCGTCAATGGAGTTCAAATCGGGCTCGAGGTCGGCAGAGAGATCCGCATCCAGCTCGGCAAACAGGGCGGCCTGCAGCTCCTCTTCGCTCATGACTTCATCAGCGGCCTTGGGCTTGGGATTGAACTCGCTGGCCAGATCCATGGCGGGCTCGTTGGCCAGCGCGATCGGCTCATCCAGCGAGAGATCGAGATCCGGCACCAGATCCGGGTCACGACTGGCTGGCTGGGCCGCCATCCGCTCCGGCTCGAAGCCTTGCAGATCCATTTCGCCATCGTCGCTGAACACCAGATCCAGGTCCGGCTTGTCCGGTTCAACCGGCATGAAGCCATCGGGGGTGTTGAGATCCGGTAGCGGGCGCACCGGCTCATTGTCGGTCACATCGACGCTCAGCAGATCATCAAATTCGCTCTGCTCCTGATCCATCATCATCGCAGTGGATTCGGAGAGGCTCTTCTCCTGCTCTTCCAGCTCGCGACGGGCACGGGCCCGCAGCCAGAGGGTCACCAGTGCCAGCACCAGCAACACCGGCAGCAAGATGATCATGGCGAGGTTGAGCGGTGAGGCGAGCAGATCCATCAGCCAATTTTGCTTGGGCTCGGGCGCAGCGACCACCGGCGGAACCGGCTGGGCTTTGAGCTCGGCAATCTCTTTTTGCAGCGCAGTCTGATCCTGCAGCTGGGCCTTGAGGGTCTCCACCTCTTCGGTCAGCGATTGCAGGCGCAGCTTGAGCCTGTGGTTCATTTCGGTCACCTGGCCGAGCTGGGCATTGGCATCTTCCAGTGCCAGCGCCATCTCGGTGGCAGGTTTGCCGACCGGTTTATCCAGATCGGAAGGCAGAGGCGCCGGTGTAGTGCCTTCTGCAGCGCTTGGTACAGGCGCGGGAGCCACTGCCTCTTTCGGCGCGGGCTCGCTCACCTTGGCCACTTCTTTGGTTTCAGCAGCCGGTTGCGGTGCCACAACAGGCGCAGGAATGGGTGCGGCTTTCGCCACCGGCAGCGGTGCCGGGGCAGCTTTCACCGGCTCGGATTTGGCCGCCTCAACCTTCGCAGGTTTGACGGCAACCGGTTTGGCCGTGTGGGCCTGCTTGTTGGCCAGATATTTGGGGCTCAGCCCTTTCCAGCTGGCGTTGTCGCTGCGGAATTTGGCGCGCGCCTGGGCATCGGTGATGACGCTCGCCTCGGCCACGGTCGGCAGCAAAATGCGGGAACCCACCAGAATGTGGTTGATATTGCCATCGGCAAAACTGCGGGGGTTTTTCTCGTAAATCGCCACCATGGTCTGGTAGACGCTGACACTCGTAGAGGGGCGATATTTGCTCGCCAGACTCCAGAGGGTATCGGTCGGACGAACAGGGCCATAGCTACCGGCATTGGCCGTGGCCTGACGCACCACCGGCTCGGCGGTTGCGCGCACCGGCTGCGCCACGGGTCTGGCGACCGGTTGCGCCAGCGGCTGGGAATTGACGGCGGGAGGTGCAGGTTCGTCAGGGCCTTTTAGCTCGACAAAAAAAGGCTCCCGCGCCGAGTCTTCAGCCTGGACGGTGCCCAGCAGACCCAATGCGAGTAGCGTTGCCAATGTTATGCGGGAATGTCCCATATTCGTTCCTTCGTATGACGGCCCTATCGCATTGAAAAATCTGGATAGTTACCCCAAAACAGTCGGTTCAATATAAATCAGGCTCGCCTAGCAAGCCAGCAGTCCGACACATTTAGCACCCAACTTGACTCTGAGTGTAGGAAAAAACTTAATCAGTTGATATCGCAACAGAATCTTGAAGTGGCGGAGTGCGGCATGGGTCACACCCCGCAGTACTCACCGGCCGGATGCGCAGCACTCCCTGCTGCGCATCGGTGGCATCATCCAGCTTTACAGATAGTCGCGAACCAGCAGCTCGGCAATCTGTACACTGTTGGTTGCCGCGCCCTTACGAACGTTATCGGCCACGATCCACATATTGATACCACTCGGATGAGAAATATCCTGGCGCACCCGACCAACCAGCACCTCATCCTTGCCGGTTGCGTCACGCACCGGGGTCGGATAATCCCCTTCGTCATCAAACAGGGTCACGCCCGGCGCATTGCGCAGCAGATCCTTGACCTGTTCGGCATCGAGCGGCTGATGCAGTTCGACGTGTACCGCCTCGGCGTGGCCGTAGAAGACCGGTACCCGCACACAGGTGGGGTTCACGGCAATGCTGGCATCGCCCAGGATCTTCTGGGTTTCCCACACCATCTTCATCTCTTCACGGGTGTAGCCGTTATCGGTGAAGCTGTCGATCTGCGGGATCAGGTTAAAGGCGATCTGTTGCGGATAGATGGTCGGTTCCACCGGGCGACCGTTGAGCAGCTGCGCGGTCTGGCCTGCCAGCTCGCTGACCCCTTCTTTACCCGAGCCTGACACGGATTGATAAGTGGCCACGTTGATACGGGCGATCCCCACTTCATCGTGCAGCGGCTTCAGGGCCACCAGCATCTGGATGGTGGAGCAGTTGGGGTTGGCGATGATGTTGCGATTGCGAAAATCGGCCAGCGCGTCCGGGTTCACTTCCGGGATCACCAGCGGGATATCTTCGTCATAACGGAAGCAGGAGGTGTTGTCGATGACGATGCAGCCGAGCTCGGCAGCAATCGGCGCCCACTTGGCAGAGACCTCGGCACCGGCGGAGAACAGCGCGATCTGCACCTGGCTCCAGTCAAACTCCTCCACATCGAGGATCTCGAGGTTCTTGCCGCCAAAACGCACGGTATCACCGGCGCTACGGCTGGAAGCCAGCGGATAGAGGGTCGCTACCGGAAATTCGCGCTCTTCCAGGATCTCGATCATCGCCTGACCCACGGCGCCGCTGGCACCCAATACCGCTACGTTAAACTGCTGGCTCATTCTGTTCTCCTCTGATAATGCTGCAATGGCACCGGCTGGCGCCATGGTCGGCAGGCTCTCGCGCTGCGAGATGACGCTGCCTGATATGGCTGAACCGGCGCAGTAGCATCTGCGCCAGCTCAGTAAAAAATGGGGTCGGTGTGGCCAGCGCGGCTCACCCCGTCCGGTTATCTTCCAACAATTTGCCCCCGTTCAGGGGCGTGACAGCGCAAATCCCAACGCGCCCAGCGCCTTGTCGGCAAACTCCCCATCGATCTGCAGGGAGGATAGTTCACGGCGCTCGGGATAGTGTTTGCGCTGCTCGTCAAAGCTGCCGGGCTGGCCGACTCTGGCCCGAAAACGGGCATCATCGCGGCGCACATCATAGACCAGATGCACCAGCTGCTTGATCAGCGCCTGATCCGGCACTCGGCCCGGCACCACCACCTGCACATCGGGGGCAGGCAAGAGCTGACTCAAATCCTGACGAGGCTCGCGCCCCAGCTGCTGGCAGAGCGCCTGATAGAGCATCCAGGTGCCGCGCGCTTTCCCCTCCAGGCTGTAACCGGCGATATGGGGGGTGGCAATCTCGGTATGGGGCACCAGCTCTGCCAGTGGCTCGGGCTCGTTCTCCCACACATCCATCACCAGTCGCAATGGCGCATCGCTCAACTGACGCGCCAGCAGGGCCCGGTTATCCCACACCTCGCCTCGGGAGGCGTTGATCAGGATCTGCCCGGCAGGACGGGCGGCAATCTGCTCGGCATCCAGCAGATGGTAGGTGGCATCCTGCCCTTCGCGGGTAATGGGCACGTGGAAGCTGACGATATCGGCGCCAAGGGCGGTCTGGTAGTCGACAAAACCCGCATCAGGATTATCCCGTGCCTTGGGCGGATCGCAGCGCAGCACCCGCATGCCGAGCGCTTGGGCCTTGCCAGCCACGCACTCGCCGGTATTGCCCGCGCCAATCACCGCCAGCGTCATGGCCGAGAGGTCGAGTTCGTAACGCTCCGCCAGCACCAGCAGGGCGGAGAGCACATAGTCCCCCACCGAATACTTGTTGCAACCTGGGGCGCTGAAGAAAGAAATATTGCGGCTCGCCAGCAGCGCCTTGTCCACATGGTCGGTGCCGATAGTAGCGGTGCCGACAAACCCGAGTTTCGGGCTGGTCGCCAGCAAATCGCCGTTGACGCGGGTGACCGAGCGCACCAGCAGCACATCGGCATCCAGCAGATCGCGGGCCTGCATCTGCCGTCCGGGCAAGGGGATCACCTCGCCAAATTCGGCAAACAGCTCCACGGCATGGGGCATATTCTCATCAACGACTATCTTCATCGGGCTCTCTTTGGTCACAACCGCCACGGGGGCGCCATTCTAGCGCAAAGCCGCCCGAGATTTCAGCCTGTGATGCAATCCGGCGCGAAAGGGGGCCACATTGTTCGGCGGCCGCCCCATCCACCCGTTCAAACAGGGTTTTTCGCCACAAATGTGTAAGCAGAGGTAACAAACTGACTGCTCGGCTTTGTCCGGGCATGTCACGGTGGCACAATGCCCCTCTTTTTCGCGATCGCCCATACCCACCATGCCGCAACACGCCCCGTCGCTCCCAGCGTCAACCACCTCACTCACCCGCAGTCAGGTGCTCGGATTCAGTGCACTGTTGATCCTGCCCCTGCTGCTACTCGCCACGCTGCCCTGGCAACCGTTTCTGACCGGCTCGCTGCAAGCTGGCTGGTTATGGTGGTCATACGCCCTCACCCGTATGGTCGATATTCCCGGGATCGGAGTCAGTGGCGCCCTCTTGCTGCTGCTGACCCGCTACAAACTCAAACTGGAGCTGGCCCCCTTCATTGCGCTGGGGTGTGCACTGGCGGCCCTGCTTGCCAGCGACTGGGTGCTCAAGAGCCTGATCAAACATCTGACCGAGGAGCCCAGACCCTACCTGCTCTGGCTGGAGAGTCAGGCGCTGATCCCGGCCATCAAGAGCTTCTATGCCAGTAGCGTCGAGGTGCGCAGCGAACAGGTTCACGCCGCCAGCCAGCTGCTGGCCCTGCCCGAGTGGCTCGGCCACCACTGGCAAAAGGAGGTAAATTACGCCTTCCCCTCTGGCCACAGCATCGCCGCCATCAGCCTGGCCCAGTTTTTCGGCCTCATCTGGCTGGCCCGCGCCCCCACAGGTGTCTGGCTGCTACCGCTGTGGGCGCTGGGGATTGGCCTGTCGCGCATGGTGATGGGGATGCACTGGCCGATGGATGTGCTGACCAGCGCCCTGCTTGGCACTTTCACGGCGCTGATCGCCGCCCGCTGGTGGCTGCACAGATATTGAATCCAGCGCCATCTTGCACAGGCTTCCTGCGTGGGATGGGAGGACAAGCCTGTGCTTTTTTGCCATAATGCCGCCTCATTTTATCCCGACCGAGATCCCATGACCGACGCAGTTCATACCCTCAAGGGCCGTTTCCGTGGTTTTTACCCCGTCGTCATCGATGTTGAAACAGCCGGGTTCAACGCCAAGACCGATGCTTTACTCGAAATCGCGGCTTACACCCTGAAAATGGATGAGCAGGGCTGGCTCGTTCCCGACCAAGTGTTCCACTTTCATGTCGAGCCCTTCGAAGGGGCCAACCTGGAAAAGGCCGCGCTGGAGTTCACCGGCATCGATCCTTACAACCCGTTGCGTGGCGCTGTCTCGGAGAAAGAGGCACTGACCGAGATCTTCAAGGGGATCCGCAAGGGGATGAAGGAGCAGGATTGCGGCCGCGCCATCATAGTGGCCCACAACGCCACCTTCGATCACGGCTTCGTGATGGCCGCCGCCGAACGGGCTGGCCTCAAGCGCAATCCGTTCCACCCGTTTGCCACCTTCGACACCGCTGCCCTCTCCGGGCTGGCGCTGGGTCAGACCGTGCTGGCCAAGGCGTGTCAGAGCGCCCGCATCCCGTTTGACAATAAAGAGGCGCACTCTGCCCTCTATGACACCGAGCGCACCACCGAGCTGTTCTGTCATATCGTCAACCGCTGGAAGAGCATGGGGGGCTGGCCACCAGCGCATCCGGATGACGACACGCCGGATACCCCTGCCGATGACGACGTGCAGGCATAAACGGATGAAGGCTGCCACAGGCAGCCTTCGTTGTTTTCGGGGGCGTGATTGATCGCTCTGCGCACAAGAAAGCACCATCAACGTCACGATCAACCGCTGCGCGCGCAATGCACTGAGACAAACCGGCCACAAACCCTCATTTTGATCCACCTTGTGCCAGATGCTGCTGC
The DNA here is from genome assembly GCF_027705695.1 of Aeromonas sp. QDB62. Classification (NCBI taxonomy): domain Bacteria; kingdom Pseudomonadati; phylum Pseudomonadota; class Gammaproteobacteria; order Aeromonadales; family Aeromonadaceae; genus Aeromonas; species Aeromonas sp. QDB62. The sequence goes on from NZ_JAPDCD010000012.1 coordinate 23,766, forward strand.
GATATGAGGGGGTTGACTGATTTTTTTCTCGACATTTGTCACATTTTTCGCAAACTAACTCCCCTTCACATGACAGACAGCAATAACAAACTATAAGGAAATCAAATGAATCCAGTTGTTATCGCAGTCGGGCTGATGCTGGTGCTCAGTCTGCTGCGGATCAATGTGGTGGTCTCGCTGGCGCTGGGGGCCATTGCTGGCGGCCTGGTCGGCGGGCTGTCGTTGACCGATACCCTCACCACCTTCAGCGGTGGCCTGGGCGGTGGCGCCGAGATTGCCCTCTCCTACGCCATGCTGGGCGCCTTTGCGGTTGCCATCTCCCGCTCCGGGATCACCGACCTGCTGGCCCGCAAGGTGATCAGCCAGTTAGGCAAGGATGCCAGCTCGACCCGCATCATGTGGGTCAAGACCCTGCTGCTCTGTTCCGTGCTGGCCGTGGCCATCTCGTCCCAGAACCTGATCCCGGTTCATATCGCCTTTATTCCCATCCTGATCCCGCCGCTGCTGCATGTGATGGCGCAGATGCAGATCGACCGTCGTCAGGTTGCCTGTGTCATCACCTTTGGCCTGACAGCCACCTATATGGTGCTGCCGGTCGGCTTTGGTGGCATCTTCCTGAACAACATTCTGGCCAAGAACCTGATCGATAACGGCGTGCCCATCACCACCAGCCAGATCCCGCTGGCGATGGCCATTCCGGTCGCCGGTATGTTGCTGGGCCTGCTGATCGCAGTGTTCATCAGCTATCGCAAACCGCGCCAGTACGATCTCGCCAAGATCCTGGATGCGGAGCCTGAGACCGTTGAACTCAATCTCACCCACATCTGGGTCGCTCTGCTGGCCATTGGCGTGGCACTGGGGCTGCAACTGATGACCAACAGCATCGTGCTGGGTGCGCTGGCCGGTTTTGTCATCTTCACCTGCGGTGGCGTCATCAAGTTTCGCGAAAGCCAGGATGCCTTCACCCAGGGGGTGCGCATGATGTCGCTGATCGGCTTCATCATGATCTCCGCCGCCGGCTTTGCTGCCGTGATGAAGGCAACCCACGGCGTCGATACGCTGGTTCAGGTGGTCGCCTCCGGCATCGGCCAGAACAAGGGCATCGCCGCCTTCCTGATGCTGCTGGTGGGCCTGCTCATCACCATGGGGATCGGCTCCTCTTTCTCCACCGTGCCCATCATCGCCACCATCTATGTGCCGCTCTGTCTGCAGCTTGGCTTCTCACCGATGGCGATCATCGCACTGGTCGGTACCGCCGGCGCGCTGGGGGATGCGGGTTCACCGGCCTCCGACTCGACCCTGGGCCCGACCTCCGGCCTCAACGCCGATGGTCAGCACGACCATATCTGGGACAGCGTGGTACCCACCTTTATTCACTACAACATCCCGCTGGTGATCTTCGGCTGGATTGCCGCCATGGTGCTCTGATAGCCCCGCTGGCAGCGGCCACCATGCACAACAAGAAGGCGACCTGAAGGTCGCCTTCTTCATTGACGCCAACCAGTCCCCCGCTCGACATGAATAGTGGCCGCCAGCCAGATAGGCCTTCTGAGCAACTCACCGCCATCGCTTACGACTGCCGGAGTCACTGGGCGCAATGCTGTCACTCCCCGTCCAACCATCCGCCCAAGCGCACACCAACCTTGAACTCATAAAGAGTGCGGGTCTCCCGCTCGCTCCAGTGGATTGCACAAGGATGCGCTGCACTGTCGCTGTACTATCGCAGTACTATCGCGCAGCACTATCGGTTCGCTCAACGCTTGCCAATACAGAGAAACGGCTGCCCGTCCTGCGCTATGGCAGAACAGCGGATGACACCCGACCACGTCACAACCGCCTGTTGAATAGAAAAGGCGTTCTCTCTCCCCGGCATCCAGTTATCAAATAGCGGCCATCATGCGCTCTACCCACAACGCCTTATGCCACCCTGGCGTTCAGTAAGAACAGAGGGCAAACCGCAGGCACAAAAAAAGGCCGCTCAATGAGCGGCCTTCTTCATAACGGGGTCAGCAATCAGCTTTCGCGACGCTTGCCACTGAATTTGCGATCTTTGTTGAAGCCACCTTCACGGCGCTCACCGCTCTTGTTGAACGGGCGGTCACCCTGGGGACGGCGATCCTTGTTGAAAGGACGGTCCTTGTTGAAAGGGCGATCGCTGCGCGGAGGACGGGGAGCAGTGTTGCTACCGGCCGGCACTTCGGTGTAGCGGGTGATCTGCAGCGGACGCTGGCAAACACGGGCTTTCTTGATCACTTCCAGTACATCGGCGGTCATGCCTTTCGGCAGATCGACGGTGGAGAAGTCATCGGCGATGTCGATGTTGCCGATGAAACGGCTCTCGATGTTCGCTTCGTTGGCGATGGCGCCAACAATCTGGCCCGGCTTGACGCCGTGATGGGCACCCACGTCTACGCGGTAACGCTCCATCTCCACATCCGGGTTGTCTTTCAGCGGACGCGGCTCGAGGGACGGCATGCGACGGGCAGGACGATCACCACGGTCGCCGAAGTCACGGGCACCGAAATCGCGGCCACCGTCACGACGGTCGAAATCACGACCACCACGATCGTTGCTGGCATTCAGCAGCGGATCCGGGATGGAGTCATCCAGCAGCAGCGGTTGGTCGCCCTGTACCAGCTTGGCCAGTGCGGCAGCCAGCTCCAGCGGATCGGCAGAATCTTCTTCGATCAGCTCGTTAACCAGGTTCACATAGATCTCGAGCTCTTCACCCATCATGGTTTCCCGGATGCGCTCTTTGAACTTGGTCAGACGGTGCTGGTTGATGTCCTCGGTGCTCGGCATCTTCATCGGCTCGATGGCCTGACGAGTAGCGTGCTCGATGGCGCGCAGCATGCGACGCTCACGGGGAGCAACGAACAGGATGGCTTCACCTTTACGACCGGCACGACCGGTACGGCCGATACGGTGTACGTAGGATTCGGTGTCGTACGGAATGTCGTAGTTCACTACGTGAGTGATACGCTCAACGTCCAGACCACGAGCGACGACGTCGGTGGCGATCAGGATGTCCAGCTGGCCTTGACGCAGCTTGTCAACGGTACGCTCACGCAGTTTCTGCGGGATGTCACCGTGCAGCGCTTCACAGGCGTGGCCACGAGCGGCCAGTTTGCCAGCCAGCTCTTCGGCAGCATTCTTGGTGCGCACGAAGACCAGTACGGCTTCGTACGGTTCGACTTCCAGCAGACGGGTCATGGCGTCCAGCTTGTGCAGACCGGTTACCTGCCAGTAACGCTGGCGGATGGTCGGTGCAGTGGACGTCTTGGTGATGATCTTGATCTCTTTCGGCTGCTTCAGGTGTTTCTGGGCAACGCGACGGATCTGGTCCGGCATGGTAGCGGAGAACAGGGCAACCTGACGGGTGGCCGGGCACTGCTCCATGATCCAGTCCACGTCGTCGATGAAGCCCATACGCAGCATTTCATCGGCTTCGTCCAGTACCAGGGCTTTCAGGCCGGAGAGGTCCAGGTTCTTGCGACGGATCAGATCCATCACACGACCCGGGGTACCGACGACAACCTGGGCACCGCGACGCAGGGCGCGGGTCTGGGTTTCGTAAGAGGAACCGCCGTAGATCGGCAGGACGTGGAAGTCAGGCATGTGCTTGGCGTAACGTTGGCACGCCTCGGCAACCTGCAGGGCCAGTTCACGGGTCGGAGCCAGCACCAAAACCTGAGTGTTGCGGTTACCAGCTTCCAGACGAGACAACAGAGGCAAGGCAAAAGCAGCGGTCTTCCCTGTACCGGTTTGCGCCTGCCCCAGCAGATCGTGTCCCGCCATCAGGTGGGGAATTGCTGCGGCCTGGATCGGTGACGGGCGCTCATAGCCCACGTCTTGCAGCGCTTTCAATACAGGCGCGGCCAGTCCAAGCTCACTAAAAAGGGGCAGTTGTTCGGTATCAGACATAGATTCTTCCAGATTAAGGCAGGCGGCTAAGCACCGCGGAATAGCAAAAAGGCGGCGATTATAGCGCCACTTTGTTCTGCTGTCTTGAAAAATGTGATAAGCCTCTCAAGACGTTGGCAATTATAGAGGGATCTTGCGACTATGGCTTGCTTATTTTTCACTACTGGTGCGTTATTGCAGGTCACTCCTCGCTGGAGTCCTTGCCCCGCTTGTGTTTGAGCACCGCCATCGTCAGTCGGCTGGTACACAATAAACGTCCCCGTTCGTCCCGAATTTCAATCTGCCACACCTGAGTCGTCGCCCCCAGATGCAGCGGCGCGCAACGACCGGTCACCACCCCTTCCCGCTTGGCCCGCAGATGGTTGGCATTCACCTCCAGTCCCACGCAGTAGCTATCTGGTCCCACCGCCATGTTGGCTGCCAGCGATCCCAGGGTTTCTGCCAATACCACTGACGCGCCCCCGTGGAGCATGCCAAGGGGCTGGTGGGTACGGTGATCCACCGGCATGGTCGCTTCCAGGCAGTCCGGGCCAAAGCCGGTATAGACGATGTCGAGATGGGCCATCAGGGTGTTGCGAGAGGTGGCATTGAGCCCCTCCAGACTCATGGGCTTGCGCCAGATGGGGGCATTTTCTTGACTCATGGCGAGCAGACTCCTTATGTAATCAATGGGTTAAACGCGAGCAGTGTCGGCGAAAAAGACAAAGAAAAAAAGATGCCCCGATCGGGGCATCCTGGCAACCACCTTGCGTCACCAGGGATAAGTGACTCCGGGCCACTCGGCCCACGGCACCTCTCGCCCCGGCAGACGGGGTTCCGGCCACTGCCACACCCTGGCGAGCCAGTCGCGCAGCTGCGTTTCCAGCTCCTCATCCGTGATGGGCGCCTCGGCAACCTTCCAGAAGAAGAGCTCCACCGCCACCTCCGGCAGCACCGATGGGTAGAGGTAAACCCCGCCCCAGAATTGCGGCTCCCGATCCGGGCTCCAGAGGCCATAGGCAAAGGAGCGCTTGGCCAGAAACTCCGACTGCTGCCACTCCAGATCGCCTTCGTGCTGGCTCAGGCTGAAGTGGGCGGAGGGCCATATATCGTTCGGGCGAAACAGCTGATGAAGCTGCTCGCGCTCGCGCAACATGGCGACAAACTCCACCACCGCCTGAGCGGGAGTGGCGGGTAACAGCAAGAAACGCGGGTGCCGATAGGCCTTCGGCACCCGAAACCGCTTGGGAAACATCAGCATCAGAGCAGCTCCAGCAGGGCCTGCAATGGATGTTTGAGCTTCTCCCCCTCCATTCGCTTGACCTGACTGCGGCACGAATAACCGGTCGCCAAGCAGCGCGCTTTGGGCAGACGGGCGAGCGGGTCGGCCCAGCTCAGCCCATAAATGCCCTTGGAGTTTTCCACCTGTTTGACGTCGTGACCATAGGTGCCTGCCATGCCGCAGCAACCCACAGAGACCGGCTGCAAACTGGCCCCGAAGCGGCCGAACAGGGTGCTCCAGTCGCCGTGGGTCGAGGGCTTGGCGGTCTTCTCGGTGCAGTGAGCAAACAGATACCAGGGCTCGGGTTCACTCCCCTCCTCGCACTTTGCCTTGTTGGTGTTAACGGGCAGCAGCTCTGCTGGCAGCGAGAGCAACCACTCCTGTGGTAGCAACACCTGAAAATCGCCTCGGGCCGACCCCAACGCCTTGGCATATTCGTCGCGATAGCAGAGCACCATGGCCGGATCCACCCCCACCATGGGGATGCCGAGCGCCGCCACCTTGTTGAGGAACTGGGCGCTGTTGGCGGCAGTGCGGGCAAAGGCGCGCAGGAACCCCTTGATATGCTGGGGTTTGCCGTTGGGTTTGAAGGGCAGCAGGTAGGGCTGGAACCCGAGCTTGCTGGCAAGTTTCACCAGATCGCGCACCACGGGGGCATCGTAATAGCTGGTGAAGGGATCCTGCACGATGAGCACCACCTGCTTGCGTTGCTCGGCGCTCATCCGCTCCAGTCCCGGCAGATCAAAATAGCGGGCGCGGTTATCGTGCAGGCTCTCGGCCAGGGTCGGCACGCTCAAGAGCGGCACATCCACCATGCCGATGCTCTTCTCGGTCGCCTTCTGGGCCCACTCTTTTTCGAGGAAAAAGTTGACCAGCTTCGGCGCTTTGGCGAGCAGCGGCGCATAGCTTTCGACGGTGCCGACAAAGTAATCCTTCGGCGCGCGCAGGTAGCGACCGTGATAAAGCTGCATAAAGCGGGCGCGAAAATCGGGCACATCCACCTTGATCGGGCACTGGCTGGTGCACGCCTTGCAGGCCAGACAGCCCGCCATCGCCTCCATCACCTCGTGGGAAAAGTCATACTCACCACGCTGTTTGGCCCAGCTGTTGCGCACCTTGTCCACCAGCTGCTTGAAGCGCACGCCACCGGATTGCAGTGCCACCTCTTCTGCCAGCGGATCGAAGCCCTGCTCCGCCAGCTGGCGCAGCCATTCGCGCATCAGGCCCGCTCGCCCCTTGGGGGAGTGGCGGCGATCGCGGCTGATCTTGACCGAGGGGCACATGGGGGAATCGGTCTCGAAGGTGAAACAGAGACCGTTGCCGTTGCAATCCATGGCGCGGGTGTAGCTGGTGCGCACCGCGAGCGGGATCTGGCGGTCATACTTGCCGCGCTTGGGACCATCGACCGACACCAGCTCGGCGCCGCTGCCATAGGGGATGCAGATCTTGCCCGGGTTGATACGGTTGGCCGGATCGAACGCCCCCTTGACCCGCTGCAGCTCTTCCCACAGCTCGCCAAAGAAGGCGGGGCTGTATTCGGAGCGAAAGCCCTTGCCGTGCTCCCCCCACATCAGGCCGCCATATTTGGCGGTGAGCGCCACCACCTGATCGGAGATGCGGCGCAGCAGTACCTCCTGCTCCGGGTCACAGAGATCCAACGCCGGACGCACGTGCAGCACACCGGCATCGACATGGCCGAACATGCCGTAGTCGAGGCCGTGGGCGTCCAGCAGGGCACGAAACTCCATGATGAAATCGGCCAGCGACTCTGGCGGCACGGCAGTATCTTCGGTAAAGGCCACCGGCTTCTTGCGACCTTCGGCGTTGCCCAGCAGTCCCACCGACTTCTTGCGCATGGTGTAGATGGTCTCGATGCTCGGCAGGTGGTCACACACCTGATAGCCGATGATCCCCGCCTCGCCCTTGGCCAGCAGTGCATCGATACGGCGACAGAGCTCAGCCACCTTGGCCTTGTGTTCCGCCTCGTCGGTATCGGCAAACTCGACGATGTTGAGCCCCTGCAGATCCTTGCCGGGCACATCCTGAATAAGTTCTTTGACCGAATGCCAGATGATGTCGGCGCGGGCCAGTCCCAGCACCCGGGAGTCCACCGTCTCCACCGAGAGGGCCTGCGCCTGCACCATAAAGGGGGCGTTGCGCAGGGCGGAGGGGAAGCTGTCGTACTTGACGTTAACGAGCGTGCGGTAGCGCGGGATCGGTGTGATGTTGAGTCTGGCTTCGGTGATAAAGCCCAGGGACCCTTCCGATCCGCACAGCACCCGGCTCACATCCAGCGTATCTGTATCCGGTTGATAGAGGTGCTTGAGATCGTAACCGGTCAGAAAGCGGTTGAGCTTGGGGAACGTCGCCTCGATGTCGGCGCGCCGCTCCTTGCCGATGCGATAGAGGGTGCGATAGATCTCCCCTTCCCGAGTTTCGAGGGCCAGCTTGTCCTCAAGACGGGAGCCATTGACCGGCTCGGTGACCATGATGTCACCGTTCTCCAACACGGCTTTCAGGCCGAGCACGTGATCCGAGGTTTTGCCGTAGACCAGTGACCCCTGCCCCGAGGCATCGGTGTTGATCATGCCCCCTAAGGTGGCGCGGTTGGAGGTGGAGAGATCCGGCGAGAAGAAGTAGCCGTGAGGCTTGAGCCAGGCGTTGAGCTGGTCTTTCACCACCCCGGCCTGGGCGCGCACCCACCCCTCCTCCAGATTAATTTCCATGATCTGGTTCATATAACGGGAGAGATCGACGATAATGCCGCCGCCCAATGACTGACCATTGGTGCCGGTACCGCCACCACGAGGAAAAAAACTCAAGGAAGCGAACGCCGGCTCTGCGGCCAGCTTGAGCATTGCTGCTATGTCGTCCGCACTGCGCGGATAGAGAACCGCCTGAGGTACTACCTGATAGACGCTGTTATCCGTCGCCATCGCCAACCGGCTTGCATAAGACTTTTCGATATCACCACGAAATGCGCTGCGCTCTAGCAACTCAAGAAACTGCAGGGTTGCGGGTGACAAACTGTCCTGGTAATCGAGTCTCGGGATCATGAATCCTTGTTCCCATCCTTTGCTTGATGCCGGCACGCCGGCGACTACGACTGGCCGCCTGTCAATGGCAATCAGGCCAGTCCGCTCACATGTGAGCGGGCAGTATATCAGCTAGAAAACCGCTTGCGCTTGGCAATATTCACCATTTGAAAGGAGGACTTTTATGGCTCACCCCAGCCATGTTATCAGTACGCTTATCACCACCGAGAAGCAGGCGCTCACCCTGTCACTCATCGGCAGCATCGCCTTTGCCATCTTCGGTATTGGCTACGGTCTGCTGGTCGGCTCCCACGCCATCATGCTCGACGGTATTTTCAGCCTGTTCAGCATGGGTATGACAGGTCTGGGTCTGGTCACGGCCTACTTCGTTACCCGTCCCTACGATGAGCGCTTCCAGTACGGCTACGCCCACTTCGAACCCATCGCCAACGTGATCAACGGCCTCATCATCTTGCTGCTCTGCCTGGGTGCACTCTATAACGGCATCACCACCCTGCTGGAGGGTGGCCGCGAGATCAACCTCGGTCACGCCCTCATCTGTGCGGCCATTTCCACCTTCCTCTGTTCGCTGCTTTATCTGGTCGAAGCCCGCTTGGCCAAGCAGTTCAACTCCGAACTGGTGCGCGTTGATTCCGAGGAGTGGCTGGTCGATACCATTTTAAGTGCCACCCTGCTGGTCGGTTTTCTGGTCGCCATTGGTCTGGATGCCATCGGCCACGGCCAATACAACCGCTACATAGACCCGGTGCTGGTCTCGCTGCTGGCCCTCTGTGCCACCCTCATTCCCATCAAGGTGCTGAGCAGAAACCTGCGGGAAGTATTCAAAATTGCCCCCAAGGGCGATGTGTCACAGCACGTCGAGCGGGAAATAGAGACGCTGCGCCAGCGTTATGGCTTCGAGTGCTACAGCCATCTGGCGAAAAGCGGTCGCCGCTTCGATCTGGAATTGAACATTCTGGTGGCACCGGATCAGGATTGGCCGGTCGAACGGCAGGATGCCCTGCGCCATGAGCTCTGGTCCCGCCTCGGCGATACCCTGGGCGATGCCTGGCTCTCGGTCTGCTTCACCCGCGAAAAGCGCTGGTTGTAACGACCGCACGGGGGAGCGCGGCGTGGCCGCCTCCCTCTGTCTCATCACAGCCCCGTCACGCCCCGTTGATGCTGCACTTGCCAAATTGGCGCCAATCGTTATCATCAGGGCTCATTTTTTACCCGAGGTTTTATTGCCCATCATGGACAATCCCCGAAGTTGCCCTTCGTCCCTTTCTGTCAAAGCCTATCTTTATCTGCTTCATCAGCGCCTCTGAATAACACCTTTGCCTTGCTGTTACTGCGGCCATCGCGCGCCGTGATCACTGTTTGCTCTGTCTGTTTTTATTGAGGTCATACAATGGAATTGCTGCTGGATCCCCATATCTGGATTGGTCTGTTTACCCTGATCATTCTGGAAATCGTGCTGGGGATCGACAACCTGGTCTTCATCGCCATCCTGGTGAAAAAACTGCCCCCCGCCCAGCGGGACAGGGCGCGCATCATCGGCCTGTCGCTGGCCCTGCTGATGCGACTCGCGCTGCTGAGCGTGATGTCATGGCTGGTCACCCTGACCACCCCGATTTTGCATCTGTGGGATCACCCCTTCTCCGGTCGGGACCTGATCCTGATGGGGGGCGGCCTGTTCCTGCTGTTCAAGGCCACCTCCGAGCTGCATGAGCGGCTGGAGGCCAAACCCCATGACGATGGCCCGGTCGGCGCCTACGCCAGCTTCGGCGTGGTGATCGCCCAGATCCTGGTGCTCGATGCGGTCTTCTCGCTCGACTCCATCATCACTGCCGTCGGCATGGTGGAACACCTGGGCGTCATGATGGCCGCCGTGACCATCGCCATGGTGGTGATGGTGCTCGCCTCCAAGCCGCTGACCCGCTTCGTCAACGCTCACCCGACCGTGGTGGTGCTCTGTCTGAGCTTCCTGCTGATGATCGGCTTCAGCCTGGTGGCAGAGGGCTTCGGCTTCCACATTCCGAAGGGTTACCTCTACGCGGCCATCGGCTTCTCGGTGCTGATCGAGTTTTTCAACCAGCTGGCCCAGCGCAGCGCCGAGCGCCACGAAGCCAAACAGCCGCTGCGCGAGCGCACCACTGCGGCCATCTTCAAGCTGATGGGCAGCAAGGCCTATCAGGATCAGCCGGATGACGATCTGGACGCACCGGCGCCTGCGCCGCTGAGCTTTGGCGAGGAGGAGCGCTACATGGTGACCGGCGTGTTGTCGCTGGCCGAGCGATCCATTCGCACCATCATGACCCCGCGCTCCGAGATGGCCTGGATCGATATCAACGACTCCAGCGACGAGATCCGCGCCCTGCTGCAGCGCGAGCCCCACAGCCTGTTTCCCATCTGTGACGGGGATCTGGACGAGGTGATCGGGGTGCTCAAGGCGCGCGACCTGCTGTTTGCCTTGAATGAAGGGCAATCCTTAAGCGAACTGGCCAAGCAGAACGATCCCATTATCGTGCCGCAGACCATCAACGTGATCCGCCTGCTGGCGGAGCTGCGCAAAGCCAAGGGGAGCCTCATCCTGGTCTCCGATGAGTTTGGCGTCATTCAGGGGCTGGTCACCACCCACGATCTGCTGGAGGCCATCGTCGGCGAGCTGCCGGACGAGGATGAAACCCCGGATATCGTGCGTGATGGCGAAGGGTGGCTGATCAACGGCAGCACCAACATCCACCATGTGGAGCAGGTGCTGGAGCACGAGGGGCTGGTGAGCGAGAGCGACGAATACGTGACCCTGGCGGGCATGCTGCTCTCCCACTTCGGCACCCTGCCCACCCCGGGCCAGCAGCTGCAACTGCAGCAGCTCAACTTTGAGGTGATCGAGGTGAGCGAGCGGCGCATCGAACGAGTGAAAGTGATGCCTGGCGCGGCTTGAGCCTGCCACCAGCAAAAAACTGAAGAGGGCCAGACGGCCCTCTTTTTTATGCTTCAACCTTATGCCTCAACACCGCCTCTCTCGGCGGTTTGCGCTGATTGCTGCATCAAACGCAATTCTCTTGTGCAATTACCCATCTTTTTCACAACAAGATGGCGGCATAAAGTGGCCTCACTTCCACCATGAGGAACTCAAGATGAGCCACGATCACCTGTTCTGCCCGCTGCGCCTCGGCCAGCTGCACCTTGCCAACCGCATCGTCATGCCCCCCATGACCCGCTCCCGTGCCAGTCAGCCCGGTGACGTGGCCAACGCCATGATGGCCAGCTACTACGCCCAGCGCGCCGAAGCGGGCCTGATCATCAGCGAAGGCACCCAGATCGACCCCATGGGCAAGGGCTACGCCTGGACGCCGGGGATCTACAGCGCCGAGCAGATCGCTGGCTGGAAGGGGGTGACCGATGCCGTGCACGCCAAGGGCGGCACCATCTTCGCCCAGCTCTGGCACGTCGGCCGGGTCACCCATCCCGACAACATTGGCGGCGCCCAGCCCATCTCCTCGTCAGCCATTGCGGCCACGGGCGTCAAGGTGTTCGTCGATAACGGCAGCGATGCGCCGGGTTTTGTCGAGACCGTCACCCCGCGTGCCATGACTCAAGATGATATCGATGCGGTAATGGGCCAGTTCCGTCAGGCGGCTCGCAACGCCATCAGCGCCGGTTTTGACGGCATCGAGCTGCACGCTGCCAACGGCTACCTCATCAACCAGTTCCTCGACTCCGAATCCAACGCCCGCACCGACAGCTACGGCGGCTCGCTTCAGAACCGGCTGCGTTTCCTCAAAGAGGTAACCGAAGCGGTCAGTAGCGAGATCGGCGCCGATCGGGTTGGGGTGCGTCTTGCGCCGCTCACCACCCTCAACGGCACCGTGGATGCCAATCCACAGGAGACCTATCTGGCGGCTGCCCGCCTGCTGGGCCAGCTCAATGTCACCTACCTGCACATTGCCGAAGCGGACTGGGACGATGCCCCCCTGATGCCGGAGAACTTCAAGCAGGGTCTGCGGGATGCCTTCCCCAACACCCTGATCTATGCCGGTAAATATGATGGGGCCCGTGCGCGCGCCGCCCTCGAAGCGGGCTGGGCCGACATGATTGGCTTTGGCCGCCCCTTCGTCGCCAACCCGGATCTGCCGAACCGGCTGCGCCACGGCTATCCACTGGCCCCCCACGATCCGGCCACCCTGTTTGGCGGCGGCGAGAAGGGGCTGACCGACTACCCCGTCTATCAGGCCGATGACGCAGCCACCCACCGCTGATTGCCGATGGCCAACCGGACACTTAAAGCAGGCCCCACAGGTTGGGGCCTGCCGTATTGCTGCCCATTCGCAGCAGTGGCAGTTTCACTCTCTTGCTGTTGCAATGATCTCGTTGTTCTCTCCCCCTAGCTTTCACAAGGAGTCCCCATGAATCACACCCAAGCCTGGTGTTGGCATGCCCCAGGCGAGCCAGAGCAGCTCACCCTGACCGAACTTTCTTTAGCGCCGCTCGCCCCTGACGAGGTGCTGGTAGCCAACCGGGTCATCGCCTTCAATCCGGTGGACTGGAAGCTGATCGAATATGGCCACTCCAACTGGCAGGATGGTCAGGTGCCCGGCGTCGATGGCATGGGCACTATCGTGGCGCTCGGCGCCAACGTCAGCCATCTGCGTCTCGGCACCCGGGTCGCCTACCACACCGACCTGCGCCACCACGGCAGCTTTGCCCGCCACACCCGGGTACCGGCGCGCGCCCTGCTGCCGGTGCCCGATGCCCTGAGTGACGAGGCGGCGGCCGCCCTGCCCTGTCCCCGGCCTCACCGCCTGGCAGGCGCTGGCCAAGCTGCCACGCCTGCACGGCGAAGCGCTGCTTATCACTGGCGCGGGCAGCAGTGTCGGCCGCTTTGCGGTGCAGCTGGCCCTTAAACAGGGAGCGCGAGTCTTTGCCAGCGCCAGCCCACGCCACCATCAGTGGCTCAAACAGATCGGGGTGCAGGGAGTGGCCGATTATCGGGATCCGGAGTGGCTGGCCACCCTGCAAGCGGCCAACGGTCACGAGCCGTTTGAGGGGATCATCGATCTGGTCTCCAGCCAACAGGCAGAAAGCTTGCTGCCCGCCCTTGGCTACTATGGCCATATGGTGACGGTGCTCGGGCGCATCCCGCACAACCCGCTGCCCGCCTTTAGCCATTGCCACTCCTTGCACGAGATTGCGCTCGGTGCCCAGCACGCCTTTGGCACCGACAAGCAGTGGAGCCGACTGGTGGCTGCCGGTGTCGCCATGATGGGGCAAATGGCGAGCGGTGAGCTGACCCTGCCGCCGCTGGTGATCGGCAACTTCGAGGCGCTGCCCACCCTGCTCGAGCGCTTCAAGCGCGAAGGACGGGGCGAAAAGTTTTTGGTGCGAGTGGCGTAATACTGCCGTCCTCCAGAAACCACACCAGCCTTTGAAATAAGAGAGGCCCGCCAGTCATGGCGGGCCTCTGTTTATATCAACTGCTTTTCATATCGAGGGCATTGGCGCCTGACTCAGTGCAGGATCACCCCGTGGGTCGCGGCATAGCCACGGATCTCGCGGGTCAGCCGCGCCTTGTCCGCCAGAGAGAGCCAGCTCGCCTCAACGGCATTGAGCGACAAGCGGCAGAGCTGACTCATGGTCGCGCCGAGGCCATCGGCCAGCGCCGCAAAATTGGCCCCCATGTAGCCACCGAAGTAAGCGGGATCGTCCGAGTTGATGGTGACGCAGAGCCCCTGCTCCAGCAGCCGCAACACATTGTGCTGGGCCATATTGCCAAACACCTTGAGCCGGGTATTGGAGAGGGGGCAGACGGTGAGCGGCAGCCGGGTATCGGCCAGATAACGCAGCAACTCGGGATCATCGGCCGAGCGCACCCCATGATCGATGCGGCACACCTGCAGCTCGTTGATCGCCTGCCAGATGTAGTCGGCAGGCCCCTCTTCACCAGCATGGGCCACCACCGGCAACCCCAGCTCGCGGCAGCGGGCAAAGACCCGGGCAAACTTGCTGGGCGGATTGCCCTTCTCCCCCGAGTCAAGACCGATGCCGTGAATGCGCGAAAGGAAGGGCTCAGCCTCTGCCAACGTCGCGAATGCCTCCTCTTCACTGAGGTGGCGCAAGAAGCTCATGATCAGCCGCCAGCTGATGCCAAACTCCTTCTCCCCGGTCTGCAGCGCCCGCTCGATGCCACTCAGCACAGTCGCAAAGGGGATACCGCGAGCGGTGTGAGTCTGCGGGTCGAAGAAGATCTCCACATGCACCACCTTGTCGGCGGCGCAATGCTCAAGATAGGCCCAGGTGAGGTCGAAAAAGTCCTGCTCGGTAATGAGCACGCTGGCACCGCGATAGTAGAGATCGAGAAAGGATTGCAGGCAGTCAAAGTCATAGGCGGCGCGCACGCTGGCGACATCGGGCCAGGGCAGTGGCACGCCGTTGCGGCGGCCCAGCTCAAACATCAGCTCGGGTTCGAGGCTGCCCTCGATATGCAAGTGCAGCTCCAGTTTCGGCAGTCCGGCGATAAATTGCGCGGCGGTGAGGTGTTCGGTTGTGACTGGCTTGGGAATTGGGGTGTCCATAGCGACGGCTCCATCAGCAAAGTGATCCGGCGTCAGCCCCTCCACCAGACTGACCCGACGGCAGCTTTATTGTGCACCGAAGTGGCGAGACAGGGGAGACTTGTCATCAAACAGACTTATAATGGCGTCACAAAAATCATAAATGATTGAACATCTTAACGATTGGCGGCTCGCCTGCGCCCTGACAAGGAGTTTTCATGAAGAAGAACGTCATCTGCGATATCGACGGTGTCATCCTGCACAAC
Organism: Aeromonas sp. QDB62; assembly: GCF_027705695.1. Classification (NCBI taxonomy): domain Bacteria; kingdom Pseudomonadati; phylum Pseudomonadota; class Gammaproteobacteria; order Aeromonadales; family Aeromonadaceae; genus Aeromonas; species Aeromonas sp. QDB62. The sequence goes on from NZ_JAPDCD010000012.1 coordinate 38,809, forward strand.
AACGATCTCATCCCCGGTGCCGACCGTTTCGTCCATCGCCTGCTGGAGCAGGGCAGCAAGCTGCTGTTTCTCACCAACTACCCGGCCCAGACCCAGAAAGATCTGCAAAACCGCTTCCGCTCCGCAGGTATCGAAGTGCCGGAGGAGTGCTTCTACACCTCTGCCATGGGCACCGCCGACTTCCTCAAACGTCAGGATGGCAAGAAGGCCTATGTGATCGGTGAAGGGGCACTGACCCACGAGCTCTACAAGGCCGGTTTCACCATCACCGACATCGACCCCGACTTCGTGGTGGTGGGCGAGACCCGCAACTACAACTGGACCATGATGCAACTGGGCGCCAAGTTCGTCGATCAGGGGGCCCGCTTTATCGCCACCAACCCCGATGCCCACGGCCCCATGATGCACCCGGCCTGCGGCGCCCTGTGCGCCCCCATCGAGCGGATGACCGGCAAGAAGCCGTTTTATGTCGGCAAGCCGAGCGCCTGGATCATCCGTGCGGCGCTCAACCGGATGGAGGCCCACTCCGACGACACCATCATCATCGGCGACAACCTGCGCACCGACATTCTGGCGGGCTTTCAGGCGGGTCTCGAGACGGTGCTGGTGCTCTCCGGGGTGAGCAAGGTGGCGGATATCGACCGCATGCCGTTTCGACCGAACCATATTTTCGACTCCGTGGTCGACATCGATATCGTCTAATCACCACCCAAGCGTTAAACAGGGCAGGTCTCAACTGCCCTTGCAGGATCTGTTATGGAACCCATTCTGATCGCCGTGGCCTTTGGCTGCGGCATGGTAGTCAATCTGATTGGCCTGCCCCCCCTGCTCGGCTTTCTGGCCGCCGGTTTTATCCTCAACGGCATGGGATATGAAAATACTCCCGCCTTGAGCGAGGTGGCCGATCTCGGCGTCACCCTGCTGCTGTTCACCATCGGCCTCAAGCTCAATATCAAGACCCTGATGCGGCGCGATGTGTGGGGCACCACCAGCCTGCACCTGCTACTCTCCACCCTGCTCTTTACCGTGGTGCTGCTGGTCTGCAAGGGACTGGGGCTCCACCTCGCCCTGTCACTGGACTGGAAGCTGGCGCTGCTGCTGGGCTTTGCCCTCTCCTTCTCCAGCACTGTCTTTGCTGTCAAGGTGCTGGAAGATCGCAGCGACATGAATGCCCTCTACGCCCGCATCGCCATCGGGGTGCTGGTAATGCAGGATGTGTTCGCCGTGGCCTTTCTGGCGTTCTCCAGTGGCAAGTTGCCCAGTATCTGGGCGCTCTGGGTGCTGGGATTGCCGCTGCTGCGCCCGCTGTTGTTCAAGCTCTTGGAGCGGGCCGGTCACGGCGAGTTGCAGGTGCTGTTCGGAGTGTTTCTGGCGCTGGTAGTGGGAGCCGCCGGTTTTGAAGTGGTCGGCCTCAAGCCGGATCTCGGTGCACTGATCATCGGCATGCTGCTCGCCTCCCATCCGGCTGCGGCAGGGCTGGCCAAGGCGCTCTTCAACCTCAAGGACCTCTTTCTGGTCTGCTTCTTTCTCACCATCGGCCTCAACGGCCTGCCAACCCACGACACCATGCTGCTGGCACTGGCGCTGGTGCTGGCCCTGCCGCTCAAAAGCGCGCTCTACTATCTGGTCTATAGCGGTGCCCACCTGCGGGTGCGTACCGCCCTGCTCTCCACCCTGGCGCTCACCAACTTCTCGGAGTTTGGCCTCATTGTCGCGGCCATCGCCGCCAAGGCGGGCTGGATCTCCCACGAGTGGCTGGTGGCGGTCTCGCTGGCGCTGGCGGCGAGCTTTATGATCTCGGCCCCGCTCAATGCCCAGAGCGAGCGCATTTACCACCGCATCGGCCACTGGCTGCGAGGATTGCAGGCGAGCAACCTCCATCCGGAAGACAGGCCCATCGAGCTGGGCGATGCCGAGGTGATCATCCTCGGCATGGGACGGATTGGTCAGGGAGCCTACTTCGAGCTGGAGAACAAATACGGCAACGTCATTCTCGGGGTGGAGAACGACAGCGAGAAGCTGCCCACCCTGCGCGCCCAGGGGATGAACGTCATCGAGGGGGATGCCACCGATACCGACTTCTGGGACAAGGTGCTGCTCTCCAATCAGGTCAATCTGGTACTGCTGGCGATGCCCCACCACTCGGGGAATCTCTACGCCATCGAGAAGCTGCGCAGCCACGGCTTCAACGGCAAGATCGCCGCCATCGTCCGCTTCGAGGATGATATAGCCTCCCTGCAGGAGCAGGGGGTGGATGCGGTGTTCAACGTCTACAACGAAGCAGGCAGCGGCTTTGCCCGCCATGTGATCCGCCGTTTGCAGCCACTCTGATCCTGCGGCCAGCGGCTCTTGGCAAGGGAATGCACATCGTTTAAGTTATGCACAACCTCGTTTAATAAAACGAACAAACGTGGGGCCTGGATGGCCCCGCTTTTATATCCCCATTGCCATGGAGGCACCATGAAGACCCTCAACGACTGGATTTTGCCGGGCCGCCACGAGGCGGCCCCTACCCCACTGATGCCAGCCCCCGAGCGCATTAAAGCGGGCAACCCGAGTCAGACGGTGTGGAACCACTACTCCGACCCCAGCCAGCAGTTTCACGTGGGCTTCTGGTCTTGCGAGCCGGGCCGCTGGGCCATCCACTACACCGAGCACGAGTATTGCCAGCTGCTGGAGGGGGATGTGGTGATCCACGACAGTCTGGGCGGCCAGCTGGTCCTCAAACCCGGCGATCAATTTGTCATTCCCGCCGGCTTTATCGGTGAGTGGGAGACCCTTACCCCCTGTCGCAAGGTCTATGTCATCTTCGAACCCGCCTCGGCTTGACGTTCACGTCACCCTGCCCCGTTGCAGCAACCCTTATCCTGTTGATCCGCTTGACGCTTACGGCATGATTTTCTGCGGTTTTCCCGCTTGCAAAAGGTTTTTCCGCTAGGCATTGTGTCTGACGAGGAATGTAAATGGAATTTCGAGCCCGGACGTGGGGGGCTCATATAAAAATCAAGAGGATTACCGCCAATGTGTTCTATTTTCGGCATTCTGGACATCAAAACCGACCCGGCTCTATTGCGCAAATCGGCGCTGGAGATGTCCAAGCGACTCCGTCACCGCGGGCCTGACTGGTCCGGCGTCTACAGCTCCGACAAAGCCATTCTGGTACATGAGCGTCTGGCCATCGTCGACCCGGGCAATGGCGCCCAGCCGCTCTACAACCCCGAGCGCACCCATGTGCTGGCGGTCAATGGCGAGATCTACAACCACAAAGAGCTGGAGAAAACCCTCAAGGTCGACTTCCAGTTTCAGACCAAATCCGATTGTGAAGTGCTGCTCGCTCTCTACAAGGAGAAGGGCCCAGCGTTTCTGGACGATCTCAACGGCATCTTCGCCTTTATCCTCTATGACGCCGAGCAGGATGCCTATCTGATTGGTCGCGACCACATGGGGATCATCCCCCTCTATACCGGTCGCGACGAACACGGCAACTTCTATGTCGCCTCCGAGATGAAGGCGCTGGTGCCGGTCTGCAAGAGCGTCGAAACCTTCCCGCCGGGACACTACCTGTGGAGCAAGGATGGCGAGCTCAAACAGTGGTACAAGCGCGACTGGATGGAGTACAGCGCGGTCGAGCACAACGTCAGCGACAAGGCCGAGCTGAAAGCCGCGCTGGAAGCGGCGGTCAAACGCCAGCTGATGTGCGACGTGCCTTATGGCGTGCTGCTCTCCGGCGGGCTGGATTCATCCGTCATCTCCGCCATCACCAAGATCTACGCCGCCCGTCGGGTGGAAGACGATGGCAAGAGCGAAGCCTGGTGGCCGCAACTGCACTCCTTTGCCGTGGGGCTGGAAGGCTCGCCTGACTTGGCTGCCGCCCGTAAAGTGGCCGATCATCTGGGCACCATCCACCACCAGATCCACTTCACCGTGCAAGAGGGTCTGGATGCCCTGCGCGACGTCATCTATCACCTCGAGACCTATGACGTCACCACCATCCGCGCCTCCACGCCCATGTATCTGATGGCCCGTTACATCAAGGCGATGGGGATCAAGATGGTGCTCTCCGGCGAAGGCTCCGACGAGCTGTTCGGTGGCTACCTCTACTTCCACAAGGCGCCCAACGCCAAAGAGTTCCACGAAGAGAACGTGCGCAAGCTCGCCTCTTTGCACCTCTATGACTGCCTGCGCGCCAACAAGTCGATGGCTGCCTGGGGCGTGGAAGGTCGTGTGCCCTTCCTCGACAAGGAGTTCATGGACGTGGCGATGCGCCTGCAACCTGCCGACAAGATGTGCGGCAAGGGCAAGATCGAGAAGCACATCCTGCGCGAAGCGTTCGAGGATCTGCTGCCCCACGAAGTGGCATGGCGCCAGAAGGAGCAGTTCTCCGACGGCGTGGGTTATTCGTGGATCGACAGCCTGAAAGCCATGGTGGAACAGGAAGTGACGGATCAGATGTTCGAGGCAGCGGAATTCCGCTTCCCCATCAACACCCCGCTCACCAAGGAGGCCTACTTCTACCGCGCCATCTTCGACGAGCACTTCCCGCTGGAAGCCGCCGCCCGTACCGTACCTTATGGCAAGTCGGTCGCCTGCTCCACCCCCACCGCGCTGGAGTGGGATGCCAAGTTCAAGGAGATGGCCGACCCGTCCGGCCGTGCCGTGATGGACGTGCACCAGCAAGGCTACTAAGCCCGAACGGGTTCACCCGGGCGGATAACGTCAGATAGCAAAAAGCCCTTCACCACGGTGAAGGGCTTTTCGTTAATTCATCTACGGATAACCGAAGGGGCAGTTACAGATAGAAGATCCCCACGATCAGGGTATGGAAGACAAAACCGACCATCAGGGGTACCGAGGTGCGCTTGATCACCGCGAACGGAGTCAGCTTGGCGCCACTGGAGACCGCGATGATCACCCCGGAGACTGGTGACATGGCGCGTCCCATATGGGAGGCCTGCTGCATCGGCAGGATCATGGCGGCGGTATTGACCCCCATGCTCGCCGCAATCTGTGGGATCAGCTCGACAAAGGCGAGGAAGGGCGCATTGCCGGAGCCCATGATGATGGCGGCAACCAGCGTCACCAGAGCAAAAACGATCGCCATGGCAAAGGCGGGCAGCCCCACATGTTCGGCGCCGACGATCAGAATGTCGATCACCCCCAGCACCTTGATGCCGTGGGCGAAGATCCCCGCCGCCACCAGCAGCCCCACCACGTTGCTGAACGCTGACCCCATGCCGTTGAGGAAGTGGCTGAAACCACCGCACACCTGCTTCATGTCACGGGTTCTGGCTGCCTCTACCACCATGCTGATAAACATCGAGATCATCACTATGGTGATGACGTTGAGCTTGATGTGATCGACAAAGAGGGAGGAGAAGCCCACCGCCATGATGATGGGCAGCATCGGCAAGATGGCATAAAAACCGGGGACTCCGACCTGTTGCGCTGAGTCGTCCACCGCAGCAGCGCCCTGATGCTGGTGTCCGTCCTGCAGATCGCAACGACGTTGCCAAAATACGTGCATCAAGCCCACCACCAGCACGGTCGCCAGTGCGGCCGGGCCCTGATAGGTGTAGACATATTCGATCACGTTGTGGCCCATGCCCACCGCATCGGTTGCACGGATGGCGTCAATGGCGGTCGGGGTATAGGCCACCCCGAGGGAAGTAGCAATCACCCCGGCCGACGAGGCCGCAGAGAGGCCCAGCCCCACCATGATGGGGAACAGGGTCGCCATCAACAGTACCGCCAGACCGGTCGCCGAGGGGATCGCCAGTTGCAGCGCGCTGGCCAGCAGATAGGAGAAGAACAGCAACACATAGGGAGAGCGCAACCGGCGCAGCGGACGAATCGCAATGCGAACCACCGCATCATTGGCACCGATATGATCCATGTAATGGGCAAAGCCCATCAGCGCCATGATCATCAGCCCCAGATCGGCCGCCCGCGAACTGAAGAGATCCCGCATCACCTCAAACGGATCGAACAGGGCAATTCCGGTGCTCGCAACCCCTTTGGGCAGCACACTCCCCCACCCTGCCAGCTGGCTTGCCACCATCAGCACCAGACCGGCGGCAAACAGCACCGGCTCGGCCCGATAGCCTTTGAGGATCAACCTGGCCACCAGCACGATGACCAATACCGCAATAACTACCTGAAACATGACGACTCCTTAGCGACTGAAACGGGCGTGGGTGAGCTTGATTATCTCGATCACCACGGCACTGGCCGCCTCGAGGGATTTAACCGGCAGGTACTCGTAGATGGAGTGAAAGTTGTGGGCACCGGTGAAGAGGTTCGGGCAGGGCAATCCCTTCTGGGAGAGCACGGCGCCATCATAACCACCGCGCATCGGGATGGGCTTGGGGGTGATCCCCAGCGTCTCGTAAGCGGCCAGCGCCAGTTCGATGGGATAACGATTATCGCCCTGCAAACTGTTGAACACATTGCTGTAGCGATCGCTCAAGTGGTAACTCACGCTCTGCTCACCCCACAGGGCCTGACAGCTCTTGCCGAGGGTGTCGAGCAGGGTCATTCGTTGCTGATACCCATCCTGAGTGAAGTCGCGCACATCCAGCTTGAGCACAGTTTGGGCGCTGTTGCCCTGCATCTGCTTGACCCAGTAGTAACCTTCACGCCCCTCGGTATATTCAGGCGCTTCGCCCCCCGGCAGCATGGCGATAAACTTGTGCGCCATCAGCAGCGAGTTTTTCAGCTTGCCCTTGGCCGACATGGGATGAGCCGAGGCACCGTGAAAGACAAACTCCGCATCCCCCGCATTCCAGTTCTCATAGACCAGCTCGCCAACCCCGCAGCAGTCGAGGGTGTAGGCGAAATCAGCGCCAAAACGTTCGGTATCGAACACCTTGGCGCCGCGCAGCCCCTGCTCCTCGTCAGGTACCAGACCAATTTTGATGGTGCCGTGAGGGATCTCCGGGTGTGCCTGCAGATAGGCCACCGCATTGACGATGGCGGCGATGGCCGCCTTGTCATCGGCCCCCAGCAGGCTGGTGCCGTCGGTCACGATGATCCGATCGCCAACATAGTTGGCCAGCTCGGGGAACTCGCTCTGGCGCAGGGTGATCTGCAGCTCGGCATTGAGGCAGATATCTCCCCCTTCATAGGCCACCACCTGGGCATGGGTATCGTTGGTATGTTCGGCACTGGTATCGAGATGGGCAAAGAAGGCCACGGTGGGCAGATCCCCGCCTACATTGGCAGGAAGTGTGGCGGTCAGGATGGCGTTGTCCGCTACCTCCACGGTCAGCCCCAGGGCAATCAGCTCCTCTGCCACCTTGTCAGCCAGCACCCGCTGCCCAGGAGAAGAGGGCATCACCCCGGCGGCGCCCGCTTCACGGTTGGTGGTGGTATTGATGGCGGTGTATCCCAAAAATCGGTCGACAATCTGCATTGCGGTAGTCCTGTGAGTAGTGACGGAATGATGCCGTGACGAGATCCGGCGGCGCGGTCACCTTATTCAGAAAGCAGTCGCCTTTTTCTGCAAACAGCCGTCTGATGAAGCGATAACGCCTTGGATTAACGAGAAAAAATGAGATGGAGAAAGAGAGTGCCCATCACAGTCGAATCAATGGGTAGTGATAAATAACACAGAAAAGCTGCATAAAAGCCATCAGATAACCAAAAGTGGGTAGCTGATCACATGCCTGATATGCTGAAAGGCGAAATAAAAACCTGAATGAAAGTCTCTGCTTTCGTATTGGGTAGCGAAATCCACTGCCCGGGCCAGACACATTGGCGGAATGTCATAGAGGAAAAATGCCGGAGCACAGGCTCCGGCATCGATAGAGGGAAAGTGTTCAGAGGAACCGGTCAGCCTGGCGACCGCTCAGGCTGACCGTCGGGGTCCCTCTTTGGCATGATGAGTGCGTCGCGGTTAATCCTTTTTCGCCTTATTGGCGAAGAAGATATCGGCCTGAATATCCTGGGTGCGCACCGTGAAGATCTGGTTGGTCAGATCTTCCGTCAGCGTTTCGGCCTCCTGCATCACCCGCAGATTGAAGTCGTTGAGCATGCTGTTGGCGGCAACCTTGTCGGTCTTGACCGTTTTCAGGTAGTTGGCTTCCATCTCTTTCTGCTCTTTGGCGATCTTCGCCTCCCAGCTCTGGTACGCCTGCTTCACCATGGGGGCCAATTTGGGGTAATCGGTCATCACCAGGGTCTGCAGCTTGCGATATTTCCAGTAGATGGAGTCGCTGTCGGCCTTGTCACTGCCCATGGCATAGTGCGCCGGATAGGCCTCCAGACCGCTGTAGTAGGGAACGAAGGCGGTCAGGTCCGCCATGCCGAGGCCCACATAGGTCACCTCCCCTACCTCACGCGGCATCCAGGGGCGTACCTGCATCACATGGGACTCATAGGTGCGAAACACGCTGACGGGGCGCCACGGCTCCTGACCATTCAACCCCTTGCTGTAGGGATCGTGCTCGGTGCCGTCATAGTGATTGCGCAGCACCGCCTTGACCTCCTCCAGCGTCATCTTCTTCTCAGGGGAGAGGGTGACCGGGAACTGGCGACCGGCATCTACCGCCTGCTTGAGCGAGGGGTTAAACATCTGCTGGATGGTCCAGACCCGCGGATCGTTATAGGTGCGATCCCGCTCGTCATCGCGGGTATAGGCTTTCGAGAAGTTGAACGCCCCATCCTTTTGCGGATGGTAGAGCCCCTTCTCGGTAGCAAATTCGATCAGATTTTTCGATCCCATCATGTCGGCACTGGCGGGATCGTACTGCTGCAAGCGGCCCTGATTACCGGTGGCAAAATAGTGATTTTTCGGCAGACGCTGCGCCATCCAGTGGTGGCCGGTGGCGGTCTCCAGATACCAGAGCTCGTTGTCATCCACCACGGCAACGCCAAATCCCTCTCCCGCGCCTATGGTCTCGATGATGTTACCAAGCAAGGCGATCGCCTCGCGGGCCGAGGTGGACCGAGAGAGCAGCACATCGGGAATGTCATCCTCGGTGATCCCCTTGTCTTCCACATAGGGGTCAAAGGCGAGCGCTTCGGGTGAGGCAAAAATGGACTCGGTGCCGCTCACCCCTACCCCCTTCTCATTGAACCCGGTAGCGCCGTGCAGCTGGGTCTTCCAGTTCGGCACTGTGGTATAGCGCAGGGAGTTTTTCGGCAAGGGGTAGCTGAAATCATTGGCGCCGTTGTGAGCCTTGGAGCTGTGCACGCCACTTTGCCCCTGCTTGGCCGGATGGATCACAAAATGTTGGGCTTTCAGGGCATCGCTGTCGGCGCTGCGGGCCACCATCATGGAGCCATCGGCACTGGCCTCACTGCCGACCAGCAAGGTGGTACAAGCGAACGCCGATGAGAAGAGGGCAAGGTTGATGGAGAGTGCGACGACGCACTTTTTGAAGGAATGCATGAGATCTCCTTGTTGCACAGAGTGGTTGCAAATAAACGGTGGCTCGCCAGTCAACCTGCCTCTGTCGCAAGGGATAGCCACAGTGACACGGGCCGGGCAGTGCGGGCCATCAAACCGTAAAAAATGAAAAAGAGAGGTGCGGACAAATCGCGGGACAATCGACAGAAACCTAGGCGCCCATGATAAGCGACCTGTTCGCATCTCCCCTTTCGCCTATACCTCAGGCGTGGCGATACTAGGCTTAATCAACTGATGGGAGTGTGATTAATAACGCAAAACACCAACAATGAAGCACGCTACAACTCAAAATATTGATAACTGTGACAAGAGCGGAGTTTTTGACAATAAGTCGATTCACCAGCCCCCCCGGAGGCAAACCGGCGATGAGATCAATCAAGAGAGGGTCGGATAGCGGGGTGACGTGAGCACGTCATCCCGTCATTTTCAGCTGTGTCAGCGGATCACTGCGCGTCCGGCTGGTTTGCGGGGGCGGCCTTGATAAAGGCCTGCAACTGTTCGCAGTTGGCGACAATGCGGCAGATGGTGGGGTAATCGTCCAGGATCATCTCGTAACGGCGCGCGTTATAGACCTGCGGCACCAGCATGCAGTCGGCCAGGGTCACTTCGTTGCCGACGCAGTAGACACCGGCGGTGGTCATCAACAGCTGTTCAAGGGCAGTGAAGGTCTCGTCAATCCAGTGGCGATACCAGTCCGCTTCCTGTGCTTTGTTGGCCCTGAAGTGCTCTTCCAGATAGCCCAGCACCCGCAGATTGTTGAGGGGATGAGTATCACAGGCGATCATGTTGACGATCTGGCGCACCCGGGCCCGCGCCTCGGGAGCAGAGGGCATCAGGGAGTAGGCGGGATAGGTCTCGTCGAGGTACTCCATGATGGCGACGGACTGACCGATCTGCAGATCGCCATCCACCAGAAACGGCACCAGCCCCTGGGGGTTGAGACGGCGGTAGGCCTTTTCGCGCTGTTCGCCCTGCCGTAAATTGATCGGATGCTGCTCGTAGGCGAGCCCCTTGAGCTGCAACACGATCCGCACCCGAAAACTTGCCGACGAACGCCAATAGCCAAACAACTGCAACATAATCTGTCCCTGCTTTTTATCTGGGCCCGAAGCCCGGCAGGTGCTCGCCACCTGCCTCCTTGTGTATCAGGCACCGGTTGAGGGCTCGTCGTGATCCGGACATATCCGGAATTGGGTTGCCACCAACCGGCGCTGGCCATCAACCTCCCTGACCGCTCGCAGGCACCACTTGTTGAGAGATGGTGCCAAACAGGTTTTGGCCAGAGCGATCTTCCATCGCGATCGACACTCTATCACCAAACTGCAAATAGGAGGTTGTAGCTTGATCACAATCAAGAATTTCCAGCATGCGGCGCTCGGCGATGCAGGATGAACCGGCGCTGCGATCGTAGTTGGAGACCGTGCCCGAGCCGATGATGCAGCCCGCCCCGAGCGGTCTTGTCTTGGCGGCGTGGGCAATCAGCTCGAAGAAGCTGAAGGTCATATCCACCCCGGCATCCGGGGCACCAAACAGGGCGCCGTTCAGATGGGTGCGCAGGGGCAGCAGCACCTTGCCATCGCGCCAGTCATCCCCCAGCTCGTCCGGGGTGATCGCCACCGGCGAGAAGGCGCTGGACGGTTTGGACTGGAAGAAACCAAAGCCCTTGGCCAGCTCCCCCGGGATCAGGTTGCGCAGGCTCACGTCGTTGACCAGCATCAGCAGTATGACGTGGCTGGCGGCCCCCTGCGGGCTCACCCCCATCGGCACGTCGTCGGTGATGATGGCCACTTCCGACTCGAAATCGATCCCCCACTCCTCGGAGCCCATCACGATGGGGCCACGGGGGGCTAGAAAGCTGTCGGAGCCCCCCTGATACATCAGCGGGTCGTGCCAGAAGCTCTCGGGCATCTCGGCGCCGCGCGCCTTGCGCACCAGCTCCACATGGTTGACGTAGGCGCTGCCATCGGCCCACTGGTAGGCGCGCGGCAAGGGAGAGAGGCAAGACGCTTCGTCAAACGGGAACGCCTCGGCCACACGGCCCTCGTTAAGCTGCTGATAGACTTCCTCAAGCTTGGGGACAACCTCGGTCCACTCATCGAGGGCGGCCTGCAGGGTCGGGGCAATCTCGCTCACCCGCACCGCCCGGGTCAGATCCCGGCTCACCACCACCAAAGCGCCATCGCGCTTGCCATTGTTCAATGTTGCCAATTTCATAAGCGATTCCTTATTTGCCGGCAGCCGCGTTCGGGCGCTGCCAGCTGGAGACATACCGGGTGTTCTCGATCCCTTCGCACAGGCTGCCGACGTTCAGCGCATCGCGGGTATCAAGCATCACCGCCACCTCGTCGGTGAACTTCTTGGCATAGGCCTGTCCCGCCGCAAACGCCTTGGGATGGGGGCCGTGGGTAAAACCGGCGGGATGGAAGGTGACCATGCCCCGTTCGATGTTGTCCCGGCTGAAAAAATCCCCGGCGTGGTAAAAGAGCACCTCGTCGTAATCATCATTGCTGTGATAGAAGGGCACCTTGAGGGCGCCGGGATCGCTCTCGATGGGGCGTGGCACGAAGGTGCAGATCACGAAACGGCTTGCCACAAAGGTGGAGTGGGCCGACGGCGGCAAATGATAGCGGTGGCTCATCAGCGGGCGGATATCCCGCCAGTTGAGGCGCACCACGCACAAATCCCCATGCCAACCTTGCGCATCCAGCGGGTTGAAGGGCCAGGTGATGACCGACACCTGATCGTGGCGTTTCACCTGCAGCGACCAGGGGTTTTCATCCTGCTGGGCCAAAAAGCGCTCATTGATAGCGGGTACATCGAGCGCAGTCGGATCGAAGATGGCGTGATTGCCCACCAACCCCTTGTCCGGCAGCTGATAGCTGTCGTTGGTCGCCTCGATCATCAGGATGAACATGGGCGCTGTCGGCTCGATGCGCCACATGGTGCCACGGGGGATCACCACGTAGTCACCATCGCGCAGGGTCAGGTGGCCGTAGTCGCAGAAGAACTCGCCGCCCCCCTCGTGGATAAACAAGAGCTCATCGCCGTCGGCGTTGCGCACCAGAAACGGCATCGCCTCGGATAGCCGCCAGATCCGGTAGCGGCAGTGGGGGTTGCTGAGAATGTCGGGGGCCACCCAGGGGGAGAGGGAACTCACCTCATCTTGCAGGGCATTGAGGTCAAACAGCCGTGGCCGCAGCGGCCCTTCCCAACTGCTCCAGTCGGTGGGGGCATGCTTGTGGTGCATGTGGGTGGCTGGGCCGAAAAAGCCGCTGCGTCCCAGCTCGCGCTCATAGATGGCCTGCTCCGGCAGGTCGGCATGGGCCTGACGGGAGTGGGTTCCCTCCCGATGGGGGAAACTTATCCAGTTACGCATTACTTGGATCTCCTTTGCCATGCTCAGCGTCATCCAGCACACCACGGCGGATCTGGTCCAGCTCGATCGATTCAAACAGCGCCTTGAAGTTGCCCTCGCCAAACCCTTCGTTGCCCTTGCGCTGGATGATCTCGAAGAAGACCGGACCAATGACGGTGTCGGTGAAGATCTGCAGCAGGATGCCATCCTTGGTGGGGGAGCCGTCGATGAGGATGCGCAGCTCTTTGAGGGCCGCCAGATCCTCCTGATGCCCCTCGACCCGGCTGTTCACCTGCTCATAGTAGGTATCGGGCGTCGGCATAAAGCCGGTACCGCGGCTGCGCAGGGTACGGATGGTCTGGTAGATATCGCTGGAGGCCATGGCGATGTGCTGGATCCCCTCCCCCTTGTACTGGCGCAGGTACTCCTCAATCTGGGACTTGTCATCCGCCGACTCGTTGATGGGGATGCGGATCTTGCCGCAGGGGGCAGTCATGGCACGGGAGTGCAGCCCGGTCAGCTTGCCCTCTATATCGAAGTAGCGAATTTCACGGAAGTTGCCGATCCGCTCATAGAAATTGGACCAGATATCCATATTGCCGCGATGGACGTTGTGGGTCAGGTGATCGATCTCGATAAGACCGGCATCCACCTCGGCCATCCGGGCCTGCCAGTCGGGGTAGAAGACAAAATCCACGTCGTAGATGGAGCCCTTGTCGCCGTAGCGGTCGACAAAGGAGAGAGTGCTCTCGCCGATACCGTAGATGGCGGGAATATTGAGCTCCATCGGGCCAATCTTGCCGACAAAGGGCTTGGCCCCCTTGGTAATGGCGAACTGCTGGGCCTTGCCCGCATCGCTCACCCGAAACGCCATGCCGCAAACGCTCGGCCCGTGCAGACTGGCAAACTGCTCGGCCTGGGAGTGGGGCTCGGCATTGACCACGAAGTTGATATCCCCCTGTCGGTAGAGCCAGCACTGCTTGTGTTTGTGCCTGGCGACCTCGGCAAACCCCAGCGAAACAAACAGGCTCTTGAGGGCAGCAATCCCTTTGGCATCGGGGGCCGTGTACTCGACGAACTCGAAGCCATCTGTGCCTAACGGATTGATGGTGTGAGTGGCGGAAGAGGTGGCATTCATCGGGCGCTCCTTGCTCTTGATTCGGTTAAAACGGATTGCAGCACCCAGTGGCGCAGCAAGTGTTAACAACTTGTTTCATTAGAAGCAGGGCGTAGCAGGAAGAGAAGAGGCGAGATGCAGATAGTTTTTCGCAGCTGGTAGCAAAAGATGTAAATGGATTGTGACATTCAAGCCGCAGCCCTGCGGATCAAAGTGTGACGACCCGCATGGCTGTCAGCTTTGCATTACAGTTGCCAGTTTTTGACTATCAGATGGGGCAAGCGGGCCCGGGCTTTTTGCAGTCGCGTGGGCGTCGGATTGATCAACCACGCCTCTTCCCCCAACCCCAGCAGCGGCAGATCGTGCAGGCTGTCGCTAAGCGCCAGCTCGACATCGAGGGCGCAGATTTCAGGCAACAGCTTGTGCTGGCCGTGGCAATAGAAGCGCGGCATCAGACCGCCAAAACGGTAATGCATCTGCGAGCCAATGATCCGGTGGGGCAACTGGCCGGGCAGTTGCTGATGGAGCTGGGCACGCACCAGTGCGCAGGGACTGGCGGAGATCACCCAGCAGCGCGCCTCCTCCCTTTGCAGCAGATCGCGAGCCTGACGAAACAGTCCCGGCCTGATGTGGCAATAGGCGCGCACCAGCTTGCGCCAGCCCAAGGGAGAGAGCCCCAGGGTGATGGCCCACCAGATCAGGGAGATACCGCGCCGCCGCTGGCTGGGTAGCAGCTGACTTGGCAACAAATAGACCAAACCACCCAACGCAATCACCGGCAACAGCAGCAGCGGCCAGATCCGGCGGCGCAGGATATAGCGCAACAGACCGGCGTGGCTGTCGCCGGGGGCCAGGGTGTCGTCAAAGTCGGCCAGGATCCAGCGCGGAGTGCTCCCGTCAGAGGCATTGGATGCATCACGCGCTTTTGCTGAATGGATCATGGCGTCAGGCTCTCGGCGCATAAACATCAGGGCACAAGGGTGGCGATCGCGGCTGTCAGCTCAGGAGTGACAAACTCAGCCCCCTGTGTGGGCGGGCAGACAAAATCGAACGGCTCCCCCGCCAGCGAAAAACTCAGTCGCCAGGCGTGCAGATAGCCGCGATCGGCTGGCGTACCGCCATAGCGTTCATCCCCCTGAATAGGCGCGCCGATGCTTTTGAGGGCAACCCGGATCTGGTGGGTCTTGCCGGTCTGGGGCTTGATGCGATAGAGCCGCAGACCCTCGCGCACCGACACCGAATCGAACCAGCTGATGGCAGGATTATCCAGAGTGCGCACCAGCATCCAGCTGCCACCGCGCCCCTTTTGCATATCCCCTTTCACCCAGCCCTGCTTCTTCTTCGGTTTGCGATCGGAGAGCGCCAGATACTGCTTGCTCACCTCGCGGGCCGCAAAAGCCATGCTCAGCTCGCGGTTCGCCTCCGTGGTGCGGGCCAGCAGCACCAGCCCGGAGGTCATCTTGTCGAGCCGGTGCACCGGATAGAGAGTCAGCCCTGTATCGGCCTTCACGCGATTGACCAGCCCCGGATTGACCGTCTCCCCGTCGCCCTTCTCGTCATGCATGCCGATGCCGGGCTGCTTGTCGATAACCAGAAAAGCGGGATGCTCAAACAAAATCCGGTACATAAAACCTCGGGAACTGGGGGATAAGGCACGCAGCCAACGGCTGACCGCGCTCGGGAGTGCTGCATTCTCCCTGCTCGGCTGCCATTTGGCAAACCGGGCGGGCAGACGATGAAGATGAAAAATGGCCCCACCTGCAACAGGTGGGGCCATTTTCGGCAATCTTGGCAGCTCAACCCTTACACATTGCGCGGGCGCAGGTGGGCATGCCAGCGTGCTTCCCACTTCTTGAACAGCCAGACGATGACAAAGGTGAGCAGCATATAAAGCAGCCCGGCGGTCAAAAACGCCTCGAACGGACTGTAGTAGCGGGAGTTGATGATCCGCGCCGCGCCGGTCAAATCGACGATGGTGATGATGCCCGCCACCGCCGAGCCCTGCAGCATGAAGATCACCTCGTTACTGTAGGCAGGCAATGCCCGACGAAACGAGTTGGGCAAAATGATCCGGGTCAGGGTTTGCCAGCGGGTCATGCCAAAGGCGTTGGCCGCCTCAATCTGGCCACGCGGCATGTTGTGCACCGCCCCGCGCACGATCTCGGCGGTATAGGCGGCGGTATTGAGGGTGAAGGCCAGCAGGGCGCAGAACCAGGCCTCGGAGAAGAGCGACCAAGCGGCGCTGTTTTTCAGCCACTCCCACTGGGCGGCGCCGTAGTAGATGATAAAGAGCTGCACCAGCAGCGGGGTGCCACGAAAGAAGTAGATATAGGCCCAGATCGGCCCCTTGATCAGCCAGTTGCGGCTGTTGCGCAGGATGCCCATGGGCACCGCCAGCATCAGACCGAGGAGCAGAGAGAGGGCCACCAGCCAGACGGTGGTATAGAGCCCCTCCCAATAGGTCGGCCACTCTTTGAGAATGATTGAGAAATCCATGGCTTACCTCGTCTTTATCGCATAGTGGCGCTCGGCCCACTTGAGCGCCGAGGTGGAGACTGCGGTGAAGATCAGGAAGATCAGCGCCACCGCCATGTAGAAGGTGAAGGGTTGCTGGGTTGAACCCGCCGCCAGCGAGGCTTTGCGCACCATGTCATCAAGGCCGATGATGGAGACCAGCGCGGTGGTTTTCAGCAGCACCAACCAGTTGTTGCCAAAACCCGGCAGGGCGTGGCGCATCATCTGGGGGAAGAGGATCCGCACAAACACCTGGGTTGCCCGCATGCCAAAGGCGCGAGCGGCCTCCAGCTCGCCTTTGTCCACTGCCAGAATGGCGCCGCGAAAGGTCTCGGTCATGTAGGCGCCGAAGATAAAGCCGATGGTCGCGACACCGGCTACAAAGGGGCTGATATCGATATAGTCCGGGAGCAGGGAGACCCACTCCTGATTGGGATTACCTTCAAGTAAAAAGCTGTTATAAGCCTCGTTGACCCAACTGCAGATACCGTTGATCAGCACCTGGCCGCCAAAGAAGAGCAGCATCATCAGCACCAGATCGGGGATACCGCGAATGATGGTGGTGTAGCCGGTGGCGATGGCCCGGGCCCACTTGTAGGGAGAGAGTTTGGCCAGCGCCCCTAGCATCCCCAGCAGCAACGCCAGCAGCAGGGAGGCCAGCGCCACTTCCAGGGTGACCCAGGCGCCCTCCAGCAGCGAGGCTTCGTATCCTTTCAAATCAAACATGGGCAGCTCCATTGCAATTAATAGGGCCCATTGCTCCACACAGAGAACATGGGCCCCGGGACTACTGGCGAGGTGAGCCAATCGGCCTGTTACTTGTCGTTGAGCAAAACGTCACAAGTCCCCTCACCCTGCCCTCTCCCAAAGGGAGAGGGCACTGCCTTTACTCGCCGTAAACGTCTCTTTGTTTTACTCGCCGTATACGTCGAACTCGAAGTACTTGTCGTTGATCGCCTTGTACTTGCCGTTGGCACGCAGCGCCAGAATGGCGGCATTGAATTTCTCTTTCAGATCCTTGTCAGCCTTGCGCACCGCGATACCGGCACCCTCGCCAAACCACTTGGGATCGGTCAGTTTCGGACCAACGAACTCGTAGGCATCGCCCCCTTCCTTCTTCAGCAGACCGTCGGTGATGGCGGCAGAGTCGGCCATCACATAGTCGACACGACCGGATTTCAGATCGAGATAAGCTTCATCAGCGGTGCCGTAACGTTTGATGGTGGCGTTCGGGAAGTTGTCGGTGATGTAGGTATCCATGGAGGTCGCACGTTGCACCGCCACGGTTTTACCATCCATGAAAGCCTTGTCGAGCTTGACGTCAGTGCCCTTCTTGGCAGCGAAGCGGGCCGGAATGTGCTGGTACTTCTGGGTGAAGTCCACCTTATTCTTGCGCTCTTCGGTGATGTCCATGGTGGCGATGATGGCGTCAAACTTGCGCGACAGCAGCGCCGGAATGATGCCGTCCCAGTCCTGCTTGACCAGGGTGCACTTCACCTTCATCTCTTCGCATAGGGCGTTGGCGATGTCGATATCAAAACCTTTCACCTCGCCACTGGGCTCGGTCCATGAGAAGGGGGGATAGGCACCCTCAACCCCGATCCGTACCTCTTTCCACTCCTTGGCCATCAGGCTACCGGACGCGAGGGCAGTGACTACGGCAGTCGCCAGCATCAGCTTGTTCATGTATCTCTCCTTGATAAAACAGTTGATTGGGTAACTCGACATTCCGCCATCAGTAGATGGAGGAGATGAATTGCTTGAACCGCTCGGATTTGGGATGGGCGAAAATCTCCTTGGGGTTGCCCTCCTCTTCCACCCGCCCCTGATGCAGAAACATCACCTTGTTCGATACATCCCGGGCAAACGACATCTCGTGGGTCACCACCAGCATGGTGCGCCCCTCTTCGGCCAGCTCGCGCATCAGGCCGAGCACCTCCCCCACCAGCTCGGGATCCAGCGCCGAGGTGGGTTCGTCAAACAGCATCACCTCGGGCTCCACCGCCAGCGCACGGGCGATAGCGGCTCGCTGCTGCTGACCACCGGAAAGATGGCCGGGATAGTAGTCGCGCCGCTCCCACAGCCCGACCCGGTTGAGCAGATGCTCGGCTCTGGCGATCGCCTCGGCGCGGGGCACCTTGAGCACCTGGATCGGCACTTCGATGATGTTCTGCATGATGGTCATGTGTGACCAGAGGTTGAAACTTTGAAACACCATGGCCAGTCGGCTGCGGATCCGCTCCACCTGACGCATATCTTGTGGTTGCCGCTCACCGGCCCGGTTGGTTTTCATGGCAATCAGCTCGCCATGGAGCGAGACAGTGCCGGATGAGGGAGTTTCGAGCAAATTGATACAGCGAAGAAAGGTCGACTTCCCCGAGCCGGAGGAGCCGATAAGGGAGATGACATCCCCCTTGTGGGCGGTCATGTCGATGCCCTTGAGCACTTCGTGGGTGCCAAAATATTTGTGCAGATCACGTACTTCCAGTGCGGCAACGTCGCTCATCCATTACAACCTTGTCTGTCCCTAGACGCCGCAGGGGGCGTGACTCAACCATCGTCCATTTAACAAAAAGTTAACCGATGGCAACCTTCAGCGAAAATATCACCCGGATAGTGAAAAAACAATACAGAACGAGGGTCTTCAGGGGATTCGCTCTATTTTTATTCGCTCTTTGCGTATTTTTCAGCACTTTGTTTGCATAAACAGCCGTTTCAATGGCTATTCAGATACCGCCTTTTTATACCCCAATCATATCAGTGGCAAGAGAAAAGCGTAATGCGTGCCAAACCGGCTCCGAAATCGCTTTATGCACCCCCTTGCAGAGCGAAAGATCAGCCCCCCGATCGGATCAACTTGATTTCATTGGTTCACTCGGGCTCGCACAGAACCTTAACAAACAGCCGAGTTGTGGCGAAAAAGTAACAACACCCTCAAAAAAGGGCTGTTTTCGGCCATGAAAGCGAGAGATATGTGACACAGAGCCAATAAGTAATGATAAGGTGGTATTTTTATCAGTTTTTGTGATCGAGGCCTCGATGTTGCTCAATGTGTTGCTGATCCTGTTGCCACTGGCAATCGGCTATCTGGTTCCCCTCTCCACTGCCCGACTGATCAAGCTGGTCAACCAGAGTTTGGGCAAGATGGTCTACCTCATCCTGTTTCTGATGGGGCTGGGGCTTGCCTATGTGGAGAACCTGGGCAGCAATCTGGCGGTGATCTTCAAGGTCGCCGGGGTGATGCTGGCGGCGATCACGGTCTGTAACCTGCTGGCCCTCTGGTGGCTCGACAAGCGCACGCCGCCGACCCACGAGGCAAACGATGCCAGGATGCCGAGCAAGCTGCACCTGTTGTGGGAGTCACTGCAGCTCTGCTTTGTGGTGCTCGGCGGCGTGCTGCTCGGGCTGCTGGTGGATCTGCGCGCCCTGCCCATCGACAAGTGGAGCGAGTGGGCCCTGATGCTGCTGCTGTTTCTCATCGGGGTGCAGATGCGCAACTCCGGCATGCGACTGCGGCAGATCCTGCTCAATCCCTGGGGGATGAAGATCGCCTTCACCGTCATCATCAGCAGCTGGCTTGGCAGCCTGCTGGCCGCCCAGCTATTGGGCATGCCCCTGAGCCACGGGTTGGCCCTCAGCTCCAGTTTCGGCTGGTATTCGCTCTCCGGCATTCTGGTGGCCGACAAACTGGGGCCCGTGCTGGGCTCAGCCGCCTTTATCAACGATCTTGGGCGCGAGCTTATCGCCATCCTGATCATTCCGGTGCTGATGCGTCGCCACCCCTCGGCCGCCATCGGTTATGGCGGCGCCACGGCGCTGGACTTCACCCTGCCGGTCATCCAGAAATCGGGGGGCATTCAGGTAGTGCCGGTGGCCATCGTCTCCGGCTTTATCCTGAGCCTGCTCGGCCCCATCCTGATCCTCGGGTTTCTGGCGATCTAACTGCATTTGCCCGCAGCCAGCACGAAAAAGCCCGACACGACTGTCGGGCTTGTGTTATCTGGGTATACCGCACGCTTGCTTTATCTATGACTTATTCGCGCCACTGGCCGCCACTCATCACTCGCTCGATAGCAAACGTCCGGTCGTGCACCAGCAGCAGATCCGCATCCTGCCCGACCCCGATACGCCCCTTGCTGCCGAGCCCCAGCGCCTGCGCCGGATTGCTCGTTACCACGGTCAGTGCCGTCTCCAGCGAGACACCGAGCCGGGTCGCGCGCACACACTGCTGCCACAGGCTGGCAATCTGGCCGCAGCGCATCTCGATTAGCCGCCCTTCGCCATCAAAGCGCGGCAGGCTGGCGTTGGCATCCGAGCTGAAGGTGATGCGCGCGGCAGGCACACCGGCGGCCAACAGCTCGAGGAGCGCATCGGCGGCAAGCCGCTCGCCATCCTCCAGCAGATCGGGAAAGCTCGAGGTGGTGAGATCTACCCAGCCTCCCGCCCTGCCCCACTCGATGGCCTCGGCGAAGAGCCAGGGGTTGCGGTTGCAGTGGGTAGGATAGAGCTGGCGCAGCGGAATGTCGGTCTCATCGCGCAGGGCCCGCAGGGGCGCCAATGCCCCCTTGCCATCCCCGACATGGAAGAAGCTGACCCCGCTCTTGCCCGCAAGCAGCCCGGCCACCCGCGCCTCGCTGGCAAGCCTGGCCAGCTCGTCGTGGGTCGGCGCACTGGATCTGTGGTCACAGATGGCCACCTCCCCTACCCCCAATACCTCGGGGATCAGGATGATGTCCGACTCCACCGTGCCGGTCAGGGTCTTGACCGGCAGATGGTAGGAGCCGGTATACATAAAGGCGCTCACCCCGGCGGCGCGAAACTCGCGCACCTTGCCGAGCACCTGCGCAGGAGTGCGGGTCAGGCTGTCGGTGCCAAGCGCCGCCACCAGGGTGGTGACACCGGCCATAAGCGCCTCGCTCGCCGCCAGCTCCGGGGTGCGAAAGGCAAAGCCCCCCTCACCGCCACCGCCAGTAATATGGGCCAGCGGATCCACCAGCCCGGGTACCAGATAGCGACCACGACCATCGACCCGATGCAGCGGCCAGTTTGTGGGCACCGTCAACCCCTTGCCCATCCAGGCGATACGGCCATCGGCCACCAGCAGATCCTGCTGGCCAAGGTGGGTAGGGCTGAAGATCTCGGCCCCCTCGATCAGGGTCAACATGGCGATCCTCCTTGCACGATTGTCGCTTGCCCAATGAAAAGAGAGGGAGCAAGCTCCCTCCCCCCGTCAACCACCATATATATCGTACTTGAAGTACTTCTGGTTGATCTGCTGATAGGTGCCGTTGGCACGCAGGGCCTTGATCGCCTCGTCCAGCTTGCCCTTGAGCTCCTTATCGCTCTTGCGCACGGCGATCCCCATCCCATCACCAAACCACTGGCGATCGGTCAGGGCGGGCCCCACATAGTCGAACTTGTCGCCCCCCTCTTTGCCAAGGAGCCCCTGCTCAATGGCAGAGGCATCGGCCAGCAGGGCCAGCACCCGACCCGCCTTCAGATCGAGATAGGCCTCATCGGCATTGCCGTAGCGGACGATGGTGACATTCGAGCCAAAATTGTCGGTCAGGTACTTGTCGTGGGTGGTGGCCCGCTGCACCCCGATGCGCTTGCCCGCCATGCCTTCCGGGGTCAGCGTCAGCTCGGTCCCCTTGGCCGCCACAAAGCGATTGGGTATATGGGCATATTTCTCGGTGAAATCGACCTTCTGGCGCCGCTCGTCGGTGATCGACATGGCGGCGATGATGGCATCGTATTTGCGCGACAGCAGGGCCGGGATCATGCCGTCCCAATCCTGCGCCACCAGCTCGCACTTGACCGCCATCTGCTGACACAGGGCGTTGGCGAGATCGATATCAAACCCCTTGATCTCGCCCGACGCATCGGTCCAGGAGAAGGGCGGGTAGGCCCCCTCCACCCCGAAGCGCACGGTTTTCCACTCCTTGGCCATGGCGGGGGTGGCCAGCAGGCTGGCAACAAACAGGGCTGAGAGGGTCAGTCTGATCTTCATCATGAGTACTCCATTACATAAAAAGCGCACAAGCGCGGACAAGGCACCGCAGGCGAATGCATGCGATGACCAAAAGCGGCAAAATCTGGATGAGCGAGATCACGCCCGAGCGGGCGTCAGTGAACTGCTCCAGGGGTTCGATCTATTCGTCGAACCACTCGGAGAGATAGAAAGGCTTGAAGTAGAAGGCCAGAAAAAAGCCTCTGGCTTTGCGCATCATGGTGGTTTGTCGCGTCCTGTGACAAAGATGGCAATCACCTTAGCACGCCCCAAATTTGCCCGGCAAGAGGCAGCCGCCGGGCATTAGCAAAATCCCGATCATGGTCAAGGCGGGCAGGATCCGTTAGGCTCGAAGCATCTTGCCATCCCATAACAGACCCACAGCGACCGATGAATTTTCTGGCCCATCTCCATCTGGCTGCCCACACCCGAAGCTCCCTCACCGGCAATCTGCTCGGCGATTTCGTCAAAGGCACACTGCCCACGGGGCTTGCCGCCCACTTCGATGAGGGGATCTGGCTACACCGCAAAATTGACGCTTTCACCGACAGCCACCCCGAGCACAAGGCGGCCGTCGCCTGTTTCGAGGCCCCCTGGCGTCGCTTTGGCGGCATTGTGGTGGACATGCTCTACGACCACTGGCTGAGCCAGCACTGGGGGCGGTTCAGTACCGAGCCCCTGCCCCGCTTCTTGCAACGCAGTTATGACCAGCTATTGGCGGATCACCCGCATCTGCCGGGCGGACTGCCACTCCCCCTCAAACGGATGGCCGAGCAGAACTGGATCGCCTCCTACCGCCACAGGGAGGGGCTGGGGCAAGCCCTTAACGGCATCGGCCGCCGACTGCGCCGCCCGGTACAACTGGGAGAGGCGCTGCTGACCCTCGATGAGGCGCAGTGGCAAAAATGTGAAGCGGGGTTTTTGCGTTTCTATCCCCAGCTGATGGATTTTAGCCAGCAGCAGCTGGCCCAATATCGGGCAGCGCAAGGGGCACAGTGATCCCCCTGGATAGGCCTGTTTCCCCACAAAAAAACGCCCCTTGCGGGGCGTTTGTCATCAGTTGGCTTCATCTTTCTTCTTGCGAATGCTTAAGCCAAGCTCCCGACCACGCAGACGGGCGTAGTAGATGGTACCGACAAAGGCGAGGGTGGTGAACAGCAACTCCACCACCGCCAGCCACCGCTCCCCCTCATCCGTGGTGATCAGGGTGAGGGCGTGCAGGAAATAGGGCATCAACACGAAGTTGCCCCAGGCGTGGGTGTAAGGGTTACCCTGCACTATCCCCTTGAGCGGGAAGAGCAGCGGCACCGTCCAGATCACCGGCAGCAGCCAGGGGTTGAGGTCCGGATGGGGTGACAGCCACAGATGCCAGAGAATGACCCAGCCCAGCAGGCCGAAGAAGCCGACCAGGGTCAGCCAACGTGCGAAGCGGGTGCTCACTTGAGGATCTCCAGTACCTGCTCCGGCGGGCGACCAATGCGAGCCTGAGCATTTTTGATGACGATAGGACGCTCGATCAGCTTGGGATGCTGATGCATGGCACGAATGAGTGCATCACCGCTGACATCGGCCAATCCCAGCTCTTTGTAGAGCTCCTCCTTGGTGCGCATCAGCTGGCGCGGATCGCTAAAACCGAGCAGAGAGAGCAGGTTGCGGATCTCATCTTCGCTCGGGGCCTGCTCCAGATAGAGCACCACATCAGGGGCGATCCCGTGCTGTTCCAGCAGGGCCAGGGTTTCGCGACTCTTGGAGCAGCGCGGATTGTGGTAGATTTGGGTCTCGCTCATGGTAACTCCCTGATTAATCGCAAGATGGGACTAGAAACGGCGCTATTGTAGGGGAAAGTGATGGTCAGGGTAAGCGGCAGTGGAAAGGAATTGAAACGAATTTGTTGGCTGATTGTGGCTGGCCTGCTGGGCGCCTGCACACCCGCCCCCGAATTTACCGATGCCAAAGGGCAGCCGGTCAGCTTGCGCCACTTTGTCGGCAAGCCGCTCCTGGTCAACTACTTCGCCCCCTGGTGCGCCCCCTGTCTGCGGGAGATGCCGCGCCTCAACGCGCTGGCGGCAGAAGGCCAGATCACCGTGGTGGCCATCAACTACGACCCGACCACGCCAGCAGAGCTGGACAAACTGGCAGCGCAGTACCACATCAAGGTGCCGCTGCTGATTGCCAATGCGGAGGCCAGCTTCCCCTTCCCGCGCCCGGGCGCCCTGCCCACCAGCTATCTGCTCGACAGTGAAGGCAAACTCAAGCAGACGCTGATCGGTGAACTGGACCCGTCGAACATCGAGATGCTCAAGGCGACCGCCAGCAGTATGAGTCACTAGCCCGTCGCTCTATCAACCTCACACACATCAACGCCACCGCCATAAACAACAAGGGCGCACCGTGGTGCGCCCTTGTTGTATTGGAAAATGCCTGCTGTCGTTAGCCCTTGAGGCTGTCGAGATCCTTCTTGGCCCGCTCCAGCTCGGTGATGCGCGCCTCCAGACGAGCCAGGGTCATCCGATCGCTGGTGGTACCGCGTGCCACGATCAGCTCGTCGATGGCCGCCTGATAATCCCCGCGCAGGGCGAGCATCTCGGCCCGCGCCATATGCAGCTCGGTCATTCTGCCCGCCTTGCGATAGGCATCGGCCAGCAGGTTCCAGGCCAGATTGTTCTCTTCATGCTCGCGGGCATAGGGGTCGAGAATGGCGATGGACTTCTTGTAGTTGCCGCTCTCGAGGTAGGCGTTGCCGAGGTTGACCACCACCACTTCGTTGTCCGGCATCCGGCTGCGGAACTTCTCGAGCCGGGCGATGGCCTGCGCACTGCGTCCCTTGGCCAGATCGATGTCGGTCTGGGCATCGACGATAAAGAGATCTTCCGGATGACGGGACGCCAGCTCCTGCATCAGGGTGTCAGCCTCGTCGGTGCGCTTGAGCTGGATCAGCGCCAGCGCCTTGCCATAGATGGCGGCATCCTTGAGCGGGTAATCCCCCTTCTGGATCCGGGTATCGAAGTAGCTCAGCAACCCCTGCGGGGTATCGGTGCCAAAACGCACCTGAATACGCACCTTGGCCAGCCAGAAGTCGAGGCTGGGCGGCAAGTCGCGGCGGCCATAGTTGCCCGCGCGGGCGCGGGCCTCGCTGATGCGGGTCTCCGGCAGCGGGTGAGTGAGCAGCATTTCCGGCGGCTTGCTGGCGTAACGGTATTCGGCAGCCAGTTTCTGGAAGAAGTTGGCCATCCCCATGGGGTCGAAACCGGCATCGTAGAGCGTCTTCATGCCGATGCGATCCGCTTCATATTCGTTGTCGCGGGTGTAGTTGATGGCGGACTGCATGGAGAGGCCCAGCGTAGTCTGCAGCGCAGCGATACCGGCGGTCGGGTTGATCACCGCCAGCGCGATGGAGCCCACCAGACCGGCCAGGGTCACCGCCGAGCTGCTCGCCTGCGCCTCCATATAACGGGCGATATGGCGCTGGGTCACGTGAGTGATTTCGTGAGCCAGTACCGAGGCCAACTCGCTCTCGCTGTCGGCGTAGAGGAACAGGCCGGTGTGCACCTTGACCCGCCCGCCGAGGAAGGCGGCCGCGTTGATGGTGGGATCATTGATCAGGAAGAAGGTAAACGGGAAACGCACCCCATCGGCGTTGGTCAGCAGTCGCTGACCCAGATCGTCGATGTACTGGCTCAGCACCGGATCATCGATGATCGGCAGGCCCGCGCGGGCAAAGCGCATAAAGGCGTTGCCGTAACGCACCTCCTGCTCGATAGGCAGGGCCGCCACCCCGGCCGTGCCGATGTCGGGAAGCTGATTATTGGCCTCGGCATGAAACGTGGCGCCCATCAGGGAAGCCAGCAGGGGAAGCGATGCCATCAGGGGGGAAAAGCGTGCCACGTTATCTCTATCTCCATCAGAAAGGGCCTCGGCAGAATACCCTTGCCCATCAAGGGCTACAAGCGTTGTTTCACGCTCTTATCACGGCCATAATAGCGGCCACCTGCCTGATGGAGTCCCCATGGAAGTTCTCGACCTGACCCCCTGGCGTTGCCCCGAGCCGCTGATCCGGCTCAAGCTCTGGTTGCGGGAGGCCAAAAGCGGTCAAACCGTCACCATCCGGCTGGCCGATGCGGGTTCCCGGCAGGATATTCCGGCCTATCTGCACCGTCAGGGCCACCATGTCGAGATGCAGCAACAACCGGACAATACCCTCTCTTTGCAGTTGGTTGTCGGGGCGAAACAGCCATCTTGAGCCCCAGTGATGTAAGGATGCAGTCATGTTAGAAGTATTGAAGCGCTGGTATCAGACCCGTTTTTCCGATCCCGATGCCGTTACCCTTTTCCTGTTGCTGGTGTTCTGCTTCACCATCATCTGGCTGTTTGGCGATCTGCTGGCCCCGCTGTTGGTGGCGCTGGTAATGGCCTATTTGCTGGAGTGGCCGGTCGCCCGGCTGCAAAAAGCGGGGCTGTCGCGCACCCTGGCCACCAGCGTCATTCTGATCCTCTTTATTGCAGTGGCGGTGGCCTCCTTGCTGGGTCTTATCCCGACGCTGGTGAGTCAGGGGATCAATCTGGCCAAAGAGGCGCCCGCCATGCTGACTCACGCTCAGGATTATGTGCGCACCCTGCCGGACAAATACCCCGAGCTGATTGATGTCAGTCTGGTGGAGACGGTCATCGACAATATTCGCCAGCGCATCCTCAGTGGCGGCGAGCATCTGGTGAGCGCCTCCCTCAGCTCGCTGGTGAACGTAGTTGCCATCATGATCTACCTCATTCTGGTGCCGTTGATGGTCTTCTTTATGCTCAAGGACAAACGGGTACTGATGGGCAGCCTGCGCCGTTTCCTGCCGCGCAACCGCACCCTGGTCAACCGGGTGTGGGTCGAGATGAACAACCAGATCATCAACTACATCCGCGGCAAGGTGATCGAGATCCTCATTGTCGGTATCGCCACCTATGTCCCCTTCGCCCTGATGGGGCTGCGTTACTCGGTGCTGCTGGCGGTGGCGGTCGGCTTCTCGGTGCTGATCCCCTATATCGGCGCCGCCGTGGTGACGGTTCCGGTGGCCATGGTGGCGCTGTTCCAGTGGGGGCTCACCCCGGAGTTTGCCTGGCTGATGGTGGCCTATCTGGTCATTCAGGCCCTCGATGGCAACCTGCTGGTGCCGGTGCTCTTCTCGGAAGCGGTCAACCTTCATCCGGTGGCTATCATCATCGCCGTGCTGGTGTTTGGCGGCTTGTGGGGATTCTGGGGGGTCTTCTTCGCCATTCCCCTCGCCACCCTGGTCAAGGCGGTGATCAACGCCTGGCCCAAACGGGAAGATAATGCCCATGCCGTCAAATAACCGGCCACTGCGGCCACGCCTTCAGCCACTGACCCCCAGAGAGCGCTTATGACCCTTTCACGTCGCACCACCCTTGGCGGGCTAATGGCCCTGCTGCTTGCCACCGTGACCCCGGCACAGGCCGAGATCGATCTCGGCTCGGTCGATATGCTGGCCAGTGACAGCCCCACCAGCCCGGTGCCACAAGGGCTGGTGGTGGGCGCTACCCTGATCGGGGGGCAGGCCCGCTACGAAGCGCAGGACAACGCCGTCTACGCCATCCCCGGCTTTATCTACTTCGGCGACGACTTGATGTTTTTGGGAGATCGGGCCCGCTACTACTTCCACAAGGATGAGAATGTCGCCCTCTACGGCTACGGCCGGGTGCGTTTTGGCAATCTGGATCCCGAGGACTCGCCCGCCTTCAGCGGCATAGAGCAGCGTGAGTGGCAGCTGGAAGGGGGGATTGGCGGCAACATCGTCACCCCTTACGCCCTGCTGACCATCCGCGCCAACAGTGATGTCACCGGCCGCAGCAAGGGACAGGAGCTGCTGCTGTGGGCCGATTTCCCTATCCTGCGCGACAACCTGCTGATCATGCCCGGCATGGGGCTGATGCTGCGCAGCGACAAGATGGCCAACTACTACTTCGGCGGCATCTCCGAGAGCGAGGCGACCGCCCAGCGGCCCGCCTGGGATACCGGTACCACCCTCTCCCCGATGGCGGCGCTCATCACCAGCTACCGCTTCAGCCCCAACTGGATTGGCATGTTTGCCATGAACTACGAATGGTATGATCGGGACATCAAAAACAGTCCCATCGTCCAGCACGATGGCGAGCTCTATGCAGGTTTTGCGCTGGGTTATATCTGGTAACGCAGGTCAGCTAGCGATAGGCTCCGGCCCAATCACCAAACGCAACAAGGGAGCCAATGGCTCCCTTGTTTATCATTTGCGTTCGGCTTACAGCGTGGCCAGAAACTCGGCCAGCGCCTGATTGACGAAGGCGGGGTTCTCCATGGAAGAGATGTGGCCGGCCGCCGGGATCTCCTTGAACGGGCAACCCAGCACCTCGGCCATCAGATAGCCCTCCAGCACCGGACGGGCCTTGTCCTCGCAGCCGGTCATCACCAGCGCAGGCACAGTCACCTCTTCCAGCCACTCGATGCGATCCTCGCGGGTCACAAAGCTGCGACCCACCGCCACCATGGCGGGGATCTTGTCGCTTGGCCAGCGGGCTAGTCGCTCCTTGAACTGGGCCAGCAAGGCGGCATCGGACTGGTTGGCAAAGAAGATAGGCGCCACCTGTTCGATGATGGGCGCCGGAATGGTGCCGAGCTGCTCGATCGCAGCGAGCATGCCAAGGTAGCGTTCGCAGGTGATCTGCGGCTCGAGGCCGACAAAGCTGTCCATCAACACCAGACCCTTGATACGGTTTGGCGCCATGTGCGCCAGCTCCACGCCCCACATGCCGCCGATGGAGAGACCCACCAGCACGCACTCCTCAATGCCGAGGGCATCGAGCAATGCCAGATGATCGCGCGCCAGAGTGGCCAGGGTGCAGCCACCGTCGGGGAGCAGGTCGGAATCACCGTGGCCCCACAGCTCGGGGACGATGCAGCGATAGCTGCCCTTGAGCGCGGCGATTTGCGGCGCCCACATGGCGCTGTCCCACAGATAGCTGTGGCCAAACAGCAGCACCGGGCCCTGCCCTTCGTCCAGATAGGCCATCCGGCGGCCCGCTATCTCCATAAAATGCTTCATGTTATCTCCTGTTGCCAGCGATGGGCGGGCAGTGTATCACGTCCCCCTTGGCAGGGGACGCCTCCCTGGTGCAAGCTGGAAGTGACTCAAAGAAGTCACCCATGAAAGGATGCCAAAAGGAGAAGTGCATGGCGAAGGAGAAGATCAAGAAGCGGCCGCGTCTGGACAAACAGTGCTACGAGCACCACCTTGCCCACTTGCAGGAGGAGTTGGTCAAGCTGCAGGAGTGGGTCAAGCAGGAGGGGCTGAAGGTGGTGGTGCTGTTCGAGGGACGGGACGCCGCCGGTAAAGGGGGCGTCATCAAGGCGATCACCGAACCGCTCAACCCGCGGGTCTGCCGGGTCACGGCGCTGCCTGCCCCCTCCGATAGGGAGCGCTCCCAGTGGTACTTTCAGCGGTATGTCGCCCACCTGCCCGCCGCCGGTGAGATGGTGCTGTTTGACCGCTCCTGGTACAACCGGGCCGGGGTCGAGCGGGTGATGGGATTTTGCAGTGACGCGGAATATCGCGAGTTTCTGCGCGCCTGCCCCGAGTTTGAGCGGATGCTGATCCGCTCCGGCATCACGGTGATCAAATACTGGTTCTCGGTCAGCGACGAGGAGCAGGAGAAACGCTTCAAGGAGCGGATCAACACCCCGATCAAGCGCTGGAAGTTCAGCCCGATGGACTTGCAGTCTCGCTCGCGCTGGGTCGAATACTCCCGCGCCAAGGATGACATGTTCACCTACACCGACACCGAGGATTGCCCCTGGTTCGTGGTGGAAGCAGATGACAAACGCCGTGCCCGCCTCAACTGCATCGCTCATCTGCTGGGCAAGGTGCCTTACGAGGCGATCCACTACGAGCCCATCAAGCTCCCCCCGATCAAGACCGAAGGGTATGAGCGCCCACCGCTGACCAGCCAGACCTTTGTACCCGATATTACCGCCGACCTCGAAGCCTGAGCCCTGTCACCTAGTCTGAATTCTCCCATGGCAGAATTACAGGCAATAAAAAGCCGGTCTGACGACCGGCAAAAAGGCATTGAATAATAAGGAAAACCAGCACAACAAAAAATCAGGTACGGATATATTTGGCGGTACGGGGGAACGCCTGCTCCTTGGCATCGAACAGGTAGCAGGCCTCGGCCGGAATACCCACGCTGTAGGTCTGACCGGTCGCCACATCCACATCCGAGGTGGCCTTGACGGTAAAGTCGTGACCATCCACATCCATATAGACGAAGGACTCGGCACCCAGGTGCTCGGCCACCTGCACGATCCCGCTCACCTTGCTGTGTGCATGGGGGTGATCCAGCGGCATCAGGTGCTCGGGACGAATACCCAGCTCCACCTTGTCACCCACCGCGCCACTGCGAGCATCGACCCGGGCACGCACGGTATCGCCGGAGCTCAGCTTGACCACGCACTCCTGCTCGCCAATCTCCAGCAACTCGCCCGCCAGGAAGTTCATCTTGGGAGAGCCGATGAAGCCCGCCACGAACTTGTTGTCCGGGTTGTGGTAGAGATCCAGCGGTGAACCAAACTGCTCCAGGTTGGTGGCCGCCTCGCCCTTGAGCGGGCTCAGCACCACGATCT
The DNA here is from genome assembly GCF_027705695.1 of Aeromonas sp. QDB62. Taxonomy (NCBI): domain Bacteria; kingdom Pseudomonadati; phylum Pseudomonadota; class Gammaproteobacteria; order Aeromonadales; family Aeromonadaceae; genus Aeromonas; species Aeromonas sp. QDB62. The sequence goes on from NZ_JAPDCD010000012.1 coordinate 69,870, forward strand.
TGTCGGCCAGAGTCATCGCTTCCACCTGATCGTGGGTCACGTAGATGATGGTGGAGTTGAGCTCTTTGTGCAGCTTGGCGATCTCGATCCGCATCTTGACCCGCAGCGCGGCATCCAGGTTGGAGAGCGGTTCGTCAAACAGGAACACCTGCGGCTGCTGCACGATAGAGCGACCGATGGCAACCCGCTGACGCTGACCACCGGAGAGCGCCTTGGGCTTTCTGTCCAGCAGCGGCTCGAGACCCAGGATCTCGGCGGCGCGCATCACCCGCTTGTGGATGTTCCCTTTATCCATCTTCTTGAGCTTCAAGCCAAAGGCCATGTTCTCGTAGATGTTCATGTGGGGATAGAGGGCGTAGGACTGGAACACCATGCCAACGTTGCGCTCGACTGGCGGCACGTCGTTCATGTAACGACCGCCGATGGTCAGCTCACCGCTGGTGATGTCTTCCAGACCCGCGATCATCCGCAGCAGGGTGGATTTACCGCAGCCGGACGGGCCGACGAAGACGATGAACTCCCCTTCCTTGATGGAGAGGTTGATGTTGCGCAGGGTGTCCTTGTGAACAGCCGGATCGTAATTTTTGCGAACGTTGTTGAGTACTACTTCAGCCATGACGAGCTCCGCTCTTGAATCTTTGCAAATCGTGATAGCGGGGGGAGTCAGCTCCCCCGGCCATAAACTTAACCTTTTACGCCACCGGCGGTGAGGCCGCCGACTAACCAGCGCTGTGCAAGCAAGAACACCACTGTGATGGGGAAACCGGAGAGCACTGCGGCCGCCGCGAAATCACCCCACAGATAGTTCTGCGGATAGAGGTACTGCTGGGCCCCGACCGCTAGGGTCAGATTGTTCACATCCTGCAACAGGATGGAGGCCATGGGCACCTCGGTAATGGAACCGATAAAGGCCAGAATGAACACTACCGCCAGGATGGGCACCGACAGGGGCAACAGGATCAGACGGAATGCCTGCCACGGGGTCGCACCGTCGATGGCCGCCGCCTCCTCCAGCGAGGAGTCGATGGTCTCGAAGTAGCCCTTGATGGTCCAGACGTGCAGGGCAATACCGCCCATGTACGCCAGGATCAGGCCACCGTGGGTGTTGAGACCCAGCCAGGGAATGTAGTCACCAATCTTGTTAAAGAGCGCGTAGATGGCTACCAGCGCCAGTACCGCCGGGAACATCTGGAAAATCAGCATGCCCTGCAGGATGGTGGACTTGCCACGAAAACGCAGGCGGGCAAAGGCATAGGCACAGGTGGTGGAGAGCGTCACGATCATCAGGGCTGTGATGCCGGCGATCTTGATGGAGTTCCACAACCAGGTCAGCACCGGGAACGGCGGCGGCGTGATGCTGCCGTCAGCATTGGTGATGGACATGCCCAGTGCCAGCTTCCAGTGATCCAGGGTCGGATTGGAGGGGATGATCTCCCCTACCGCGAAGTTACCGTTACGGAACGAGATGGCGATAACCATGATCAACGGGAAGATGATCAGCGCCAGGAAGCCCCACATGACCAGGTGGGTTGCCCACACCCGGTATTTGACTGATTTGGGTTGTACGATTGCCATGTTGAAGCCTCCTTACAGCTGCTTGTCGGCTTTGGACAATTTCAGGTTGAGCAGCGCCAGCGCACCTACGATGAGGAAGATAGCTGTGGCGATGGCACTGGCCAGACCGTAGTCCTGACCACCCGATCCCTGGAACGCAATCCGGTAGGTATAACTCACCAGCAAGTCGGTGGTACCGGCCGGGGTGCTGGCGCCGATGATGTCGGGCGCACCGTTGGTCAACAACTGGATAAGCACGAAGTTGTTGAAGTTGAAGGCGAACGAGGCAATCAACAGCGGTGTCAGCGGCTTCATCAACAGCGGCACGGTGATCTTGAAGAAGTTCTGCACCGGACCGGCACCGTCCATGGCGGACGCTTCATAGAGATCTTCCGGAATCGCTTTGAGCAGGCCCATGCAGAGGATCATCATGTAGGGATAGCCGAGCCAGGTGTTGACGATCAGGATCATCACCTTGGCCAGGAAGGGGTTGGTATACCAGTCCGGCTTGATACCAAACGCCGCTTCCAGGAACATGTTGATCTCACCGAAGTTCTGGTTGAACAACCCCTTGAACACCAGGATGGAGATAAACGCCGGGATCGCATAGGGCAGGATCAGCATGACCCGATAGAAACCGCGCCCCTTGAGCGACTCCCACTGCACCAGACAGGCCAGCACCATACCGATAGCCAGGGTGAAGGCAACGGAACAGCTGGAGAAGATCACGGTCCAGATGAAGATCTGCAGGAATGGTGACTGGATGCCCGGATCGGTGACGATGCGCGCGAAGTTCTTCCAGCCCACGCTGACCACGAAGCCGGGTGCCACGCCCTTGCCGACAAACTGACCCTGTTCGTCGATGTACTGATAGAAGCCGGTGTCACCGTTGGGCAGCATCAGCTGGCCATTCTGGGTATCACGCAGCAGGTTGCTGTCTTTGATCACCACGCCGGACTTGAGCACGGCGCCATCCATCAGACGGGTGTACTGCTGCTTCTGGGCGGCAAACTTGCGCAGGCTGCTCAGGGTCAGGTGGGTACCGCCATCCGGCAGCACCAGATCCAGGTCACTCAGGTGAGTACGATGCTCAACAATGGCGCGGATCGGCGCGGCCTTGCGGGCGGCTTCGCCAGTGAAGGGCTGCAGCTCGACCACTTGCTGGGTGCTCTGCACCCGGCCCTCGCGGGACGCCAGCTCACGGGCCTTGTTGTTCATCAGGGAAACAGGTTGGCTGATAAAGGATTGATCATCCTGTGTCAGCAGCAGCTGGAACTGGCCATTGTCGCCACCCAGCAGGGTAAAATCGAATTCACCGCCCGCCACCTTGTAGGTTTTCTTCAGGTGGTAGTCCCGCGCCTGCTCCACGGAGAGCAAGTTGGACCCCGAATAGTTGGTGAAGGCGATGCCAATCGTGTAGGCAAGAGGGAAGATGATAAACACAACCATGCCCGCAACACCCGGAAAGATGTAGCGATGGGCATAGGTCTTCTTGTTCATGAAGACATACAGACCGACGGAAACCACCACCAGATCCAGCAGCGCGAATACCCACTCGCCACTGGCGTACATCATCACGGCTGCGTAGCCGTTGAGGATGGCGACCAGGGCCGCTATGGTCCACTTAAGCCAGGTGTGCTTATCCTTCGGACCGGCATAGGACTCAACAGAAGGTACTACTTCCATGCCAATTAACCTTTATAACGCCAAGAGAGATTTGAGAGAGTGGGAGGCCATTGCGGCCTCCCGGGTAGTGCGTGCTTACTGAACGATACGCTTGGCAGCGGTATCCAGTGCTTCGTCAACACCCTGACGACCGGAGGTCACGTTCTTGAGGGCAGTTTCGAAGGAAGACCAGAAACGGCTCATCTCGGGAACGGATGGCATCGGCTCGCCAGCCTGGGCGTTCAGCATGGTTGCCTTGATGTGCGGATCGGATTCCAGCGTCTTCTGGAAGGATTTCAGCGCAACGGCACCCAGCGGCTTGTCGGCGTTAACCGGCGCCAGACCGGCATCGGTCAGCAGGTAGTTTTCCAGGAACTCGATGGCCAGATCCTTGTTCGGGCTGGCGGCGTTGATGGTGGCACCCAGTACGCCAACGAAGGCTTTGGCCGGCTTGCCGTTCAGGGTCGGCAGCGGCGCTACGCCATACTTGATGCCGCTCTTGTCCAGGTTGCTCCAGGCCCAGGGACCGTTGATCATCATGGCTACTTCGCCCTTGTTGAACTTGGCGTCCATCACACCGTAGTCGATGCCTTTTTCCAGGTGACCGGACTTGATCATCTCGGAGATGTAGCCCACGCCCATCTTGGCACCAGCGTTGTTCACGCCGGTATCTTTAACGTCATAACCGGTAGCGGTTTTCTTGAAGGCGTAACCACCGTTGGCAGCCACCAGCGGATAGCTGAAGTACGGGGTGTCATAAGCCCACATGATGGCGCGCTTGCCGTTTTTCTTCAGAGTCTCGTCAATCTTGGCGATCTCTTCGAAGGTTTTCGGCGGCTCGGGCAGCAGGTCTTTGTTATAGATCAGGCTGACCGCTTCCATGGCAACCGGGTAGCCATAGGTTTTGCCATCAACAGTCATGGCATCCCATGCCAGCTGTTCAAATTTGCCTTTGGTGGCAGCGTTCGGCGTTACCGGAACCAGCAAACCGGCTTTGACCCACTCACCGTAACGGTCGTGAGCCCAGAAGAAGATGTCCGGGCCGTTGCCAGTGGCGGCGGCTTGCTGGAATTTCACTTCAACCTGATCCGGGTGAGCCACAGTAACCTTGATGCCGGTTTCTGCTTCAAACTTCTTACCCACTTCAGCCAGACCGTTGTATCCCTTGTCACCGTTGATCCAGATGGTCAGCTGGCCTTCATCGATGGCAGCAGTAGCAGAGCAAGCGACGCCAAGAGTGGCCAGACCGATCAGGGATGACAGCAATTTCTTTTTCATGAGCCTTTCCTTGTATTAGTTCCGCGCTGTAAGAGCATTGTGTGCGAGATGAATATTATCCCAAGCGGCAAACGGCTCACATGACGCAACTCGCATTTTTGAAATGCAATTACGTATTTCCTTCCAGAAAGTTTTGAAAACATTTTCTTATTTCAGGGGGTTAAGGCCATTTATCGGCTTAATTACGGCCAATGACAGAATATTAATTACCAAAATGAAATAAAATTTCACGAATGAAAGGGTTTTCACCTCAATGAAAACCCTTTCAGGTGATTTATTTTGTTTGATTTGTTAACAAAGTACCGCAGCGGTTTCGAGGCATGCCGCGGCGCAATAAAAAAAGAGACCCCGCCGGGGCGGAGTCTCTTTTTGCCAGAAATGACGACTTGATCACACTGCTGATCCCACTACGACTGACGCAGCAGCTGATCCTTGAGATTGGGCGGCACGCCCTTGATGGTCAGGGTGTCGGTCTGGGGATCGTAAAAAATGCGACTGTTCAACAGCTTTTGCTCAAAGCTCAAAGTCAGGCCGCCGCCGGAGCCAACAAACTTGGTCAGGCCGCGCAGGGTAGAGCGATCCGCCGGGAAGCGATCTTCCAGCTCATACTCCTGACCGATAAAGCTGTAAAAATCGAGATCACCGTCGCCGCCATCTTTTGCGGAAAGTTCTGCAGACAGCTCCTTGATTTCGATCTCTTCACCGGCACTCGCCTGTTCGGTGCAATATTTGAAGACCTGCTTTTTGTAATCGTTGCGCTCGGTCGATTCGAGCTGGCGACTGTCGCAATAATCTTCGACCGCCTGCAGCAAGCCTTTATTTTGCACCTTGGCATCCATGCCCTCGCGGGCACCCAGCAGATCCATAAAGAAGTCGCCCAGTTTGCGACCGATGCGTCCCTTGCTGAAGGTGATATAGCGGCGCGAATCGGCCTGAGTTTTCCATTCGGTCAAATCAATGCGGGCCACCAGATTGAGTTTGCCGATATCCAGATACTGGATATGACGCAATTCCAGCGCTTCGCTGACGGTGACGCTCTCCTTGCCCTCCAGCAGGGCAATCAGCAGATAATCGACCCCGACGTAGTTGTATTTGGCAAACAGCAGCACCCCTTGCTCATCGAGGGCGTGCTCCACCAGCTGTTTGACCAGCATCTGGGTCACATTGACCGAGAAGGGAACGAATTCGGTCTGCTCACTGAGCAGTTGTTCGAGGGCGATACGAAACGCGGGTGAGGGCTGCTTGGGGGCCTCTTCCCCCTCCGCCAGCTCGGCGACGGCCGTTTCGGGGTCGGCAAAGAAGCCAAAACCCTTGCCACCCTTGCCGTTGTAGATCCGATGCAGTTCCGCCATCAGTCCCTGTACCGCCTCATCGGGAGGCAGGGTCTGGCTGCGGGTATCGGCGTGGGGTTGACCATCGCCGCCCTGGCGCAAGGAGTGAAGAATGATCTTGTCGATATCGAGACTCATGTCACAAAGCCATAGTGTTAGCCGAAAGGGTGAAGTATTATAAGGCGCTTTGAACCGAGATGAACTGAAGATTATGCCTATCGTATCAAAGTACAATAACGAGCAATTTGACGCCCTGATGAACGACCTGATCACCGCGCTGGAAAAGCATAAAGCGCCGGTAGATCTCAGCCTTATGGTGCTTGGCAATCTGACCACCAATATCATCAACGGTATGGCACCGGCCCAGCGCCAGGCCATCACTGAAAAGTTTGTCCAGGCCCTGACCGCATCGGTCGATAATCGCCACGACGCACACTGAGTCCTGCGACTCTGTTGATTTGACGTTTCTCAACGCAGATGGATCACTATGGTCGAAACCGGTAACCCCTATCGTGATAATGTCTCTCGCCTGATCACCTGGGGGCATTGGTTCTCCTTCTTCAACATTATCCTGGCCATGCTTATCGCCACCCGCTATCTGGGTGCCATCGGCTGGCCATCGACCACGCTTGGCGTGATCTATCTCGTTGTAAGCTGGATTGGCCACTTCTCGTTCCTGAGCTTCGTCACCTACCTGTTGACGGTCTTTCCGCTCAGCTTCGTGCTGCCCAAAGAGAAACCGCTGCGATTCATCTCGGCCATCATCGCCACCCTGGCGCTGGTGCTGTTGCTGATCGACACCCAGGTATTCCGGCTGTTCAAGTTTCACCTCAACAGTCAGGTATGGCAGTTGCTGCTGGATCAGGCACAGACCGAAGAGGGCTCAATCTGGAGCATTATCTTCGTTGCCGTGCCCACCATCTTCCTGCTGCAACTGCTGCTGTCGGCCTATGTCTGGCGCAAGATCAACAAGCGCAAGCGCCGCCAATACGGCAATCAGGTTGGGCTGGCCCTGCTGGTCTGCTTTATTCTGACCCACGTGGTCAACAGCTGGGCGGATGCGACCCTCTATCAGCCCATCACCATGCAGAGAGCCAACTTCCCCCTCTCCTACCCCATGACGGCCCGCTCCTTCCTGGCCAAACATGGCTGGCTGGATCTGGATCAGTACGAGAAGCAGGCGGCCTCCCAGGGTGATGACAGCGACAGCCGGATGCACTATCCGCTGCGCCCGCTCAACGTCAATGCGCCACTGACCCACAGCAATCTGCTGATTGTGGTGGTCGACTCCCTGCGCTTTGACATGCTCAACAACATCAACATGCCCAATCTGCAACGCTATGCGGATCAGCACCTGACGTTCCGCAACCACATGAGTGGTGGCAACGACGATCTGATGGGGATGTTCAGCCTCTTCTACGGCTTGCCCGGCCACTACTACAAGGACATCAGCAGCGACAAGCGTCCGCCGGTGCTGTTCGACGAGATGCTGCGTCAGGATTACCAGTTCGGGCTGTTCGGCGCGATGGAAGATGCCCAGAAGTATCGCAAGAGCATCCTCTCCGGCCTGCGCAAGCAGGTGTTTGTCTCCGAACAGATCGATGATGGCAAGCTGCTGACCGACTGGCAGCAGTGGCTCGGCAAGCGCACGCCGGAGCGTCCCTGGTTCTCGTTGGTCTATCTCTCGAGCCCAGGTGACTACCAGTTGCCCGCGACCATGAAGGGGCCATTCCAGCCGGAGCTGGCCAACTTCAATCCGGCGACCGCCTATCGGGCGGAGAACCTGCAAAAGCTGGAGAACCGCTACAAGAACTCGGTCTTCTATACCGACCAGCTGCTTGAGCAGATGCTGACCAGCTTGCAGTCGCAGGGGATGGACAGCAATACCGTTGTCGTCATCACCGCCAACCACGGTCAGGAGTTCAACGACACCCGCAGCAACAGCTGGGGTGCGGGCAGCAACTACTCCCCCTATCAGGTACAAGTGCCCATGGTGATTGCCTGGCCGGGTCGCGACAGCCTGGTACTGGAACAGCCGAGCAGCCATCTCGATCTGGCCCCGACCCTGATGCAGGGGATGCTGGGGGTACGCAATCCGGCACGCGATTACAGCATTGGTCGCAATCTGTTCGATACCACGCCCCGTAACTGGCTGCTGGCGGGGGATCAGAACGATTTTGCCATCTATCAGGGCAATACCATCACCCACTTCAACAAGCAGGGTGACTTCGAACTGCTGGAGCGCAACAGCTATCGCCCCATCAAGCACGGTACCCCAGATATGGGCGCCATGATCCAGGTGATGAACGAGCTGAACCGCTTCTATCGCAACCAATGAAGCCCCCGCTGATGGCTTGATACCATAAGAAACGCCCCGAATTCGGGGCGTTTTTCGTGGTATCGCGGGGCCACTTTCGCGACTGTTAGCCACCCCACCCTTGCGGGTACTTGTAGCCGACGAAACGCTTGGCCGCATAGGCCTTGAACGCCGCCGAGTTGTAAGCCGCCGCAACATCCCTGGCAAACGGCTGATCCGCATCCGCACTTTTCACCACCACCCAGTTGATGAAATCGTAGCTGCGCTCCAGAAACAGTCCTTCACTGAACGGGATACCGCTGGAGGCGGCAAAATTACCGTTGATCACCGAGAAGTCGACATCCTCCCGCGAGCGGGGCAGCTGCGCGGCTTCCAGCAGTACCAACTTGAGATTGTGCGGGTTGTTCACTACATCAAACTCGCTCGCCTTGAGCGGATTTATCCCCTCCTTGAGGGTGAGCCAACCGAGATCCTGCAGCATCAACAGCGCCCGCGCCTGATTGGTGGGATCGTTGGGGATGGCCACCGTGCTCCCCTCTTGCACCTTGTCGAGTGCAGCCAGCTTGCCGGAGTAGAGCCCCATCGGACCGGTTGGCACCTGGGTAATGGGCACCAGCGACAACCCCCGATCCTTGGCAAAGCTCTCAAGATAAGGTTTGTGCTGGAAACAGTTCACATCCAGTGAACCGTCAGCCAAGGCAATATTGGGGGTCACATAGTCGGTGAACTCCACCAGCTTGACCTTGTACCCCTTGGCCTCCAGTTGCGGTTTGATGGAGTCGGTCACCATGTCGGCAAAATCCCCCACCGTGGTACCAATCACGATCTCCTGTTTGGTCGGCAAAGACGCATCGGCGGCAACCGCGGAAAAAGCGAGGCACCCTACCACCATCGCGGAAATAAAGGTGCTGGCGCCAGCAGCGGCGCGCAAGGAAGCAGTGCAAGAAGAAGGTAAGAAGGAACGAAACGGCATAGGGACTCCCTGTCAGGTACGCATCAAGATATGGGCCTGCGGCGGGGCTGCCCTCAGAGGCAACAACCTTCACACCGCAGCAATCTAGCCATCTAAACGGCTATTTTGATTACCATAACAGAGCCATCCACCGCCGCCAAGCAATAAACCACTGGCCACCCCACCTCATCACCCTTGCTATCTCACCCGCACGCATAGCTGCACTCACGTTGGCACACACCACCATGCCATTTATTTCCAAGAGCGCACGACGCCCCCTTCGGGATTGCCCCGAATCGGGATGGCTGCGGCGAAGAAGAGTCACGAGAGAGTGAATTACAGATAAAAAGATCAGTAATGAGCGGTGAGAACCATTCTCAATAGAACACATAATCAGCGTCATTGGAATACCTACCACAAACTAGATCGGATTTCTTTGAACCTCGTTGCGCTTTTTAAAAATGGCTCTTTTTGAACCCCTATCACCCGTGTATAGATTTCCGTCGCACCCAGGATGGTGCGATCCAAGATGGAGTTTAAAAATAATGAAGCAAACATCGTTAGCACTGGCGATCACAGCACTGCTGTCGAGCCTGCCCAGTGCGCTCGTTCAGGCAAATGAAGGTTGTGCGCCGCTCACCGGCAAGGAGAGCGGCGTGGATATCGGACGCAGCAGCACCGAGCGCTGCCTGCCAGGTACCAATCCCCTGCAGGATCAGCAGTGGTATCTGCTCAACAGCGGGCAGGATGGGTTCAGCGCCCGTGGCGGCGTAGCGGGCAATGATCTCAACCTCTGGTGGGCTCATCGCACCGGCGTGCTGGGTCAGGGTGTCAATGTGGCCGTCGTGGATGATGGTCTGGCCATCGCCCACCCGGATCTGGCGGACAACGTGCGTCCGGGTTCGAAAAACGTGGTGACCGGCAGCGATGATCCGACCCCGACCGATCCGGATACGGCCCATGGCACCTCGGTCTCCGGCATTATTGCGGCGGTAGACAACGCCATTGGTACCAAGGGGATCGCCCCGCGAGCCCAGTTGCAGGGGTTCAACCTGCTGGATGACAACAGCCAGCAACTACAGAAGGATTGGCTCTACGCCCTTGGCGACAGCGATGCCAGCCGCGACAACCGGGTGTTCAACCAGAGCTACGGCATGAGTGTGGTGGATCCCCGCTCTGCCAACTCTCTGGATCAATCCCAGCTCGACCGCCTGTTTGAACAGCAGACCCTCAAGGCGCAGGGCGCGGCCTATATCAAGGCCGCCGGCAACGGCTTCAACAAGATAGCGGCGGGCGGCTATGTGCTTAACCGCACCGGCAATGGTCCCAAATTGCCGTTTGAAAACAGCAACCTCGATCCCTCCAACAGCAACTTCTGGAACCTGGTGGTGAGCGCGCTCAACGCCGATGGCGTCAGATCCTCCTACTCCAGCGTCGGCAGCAACGTCTTCCTGAGCGCGACCGGCGGCGAGTACGGTACCGACTCGCCGGCGATGGTCACCACGGATCTGCCCGGCTGCGACATGGGCTACAACCGCACCGACGATCCCAGCACCAACCGGCTGCACGGCAATCCGAAACTGGATGCCAGCTGCGACTACAACGGCGTGATGAACGGCACTTCCTCCGCCACCCCCAGCACCTCCGGTGCCATGGCGCTGCTGATGTCCGCCTACCCGGACTTGCCGGTACGGGACCTGCGGGATCTGCTGGCGCGCAGCGCGACCCGGGTCGATGCCACACATAAACCTGTGATGGTCAGCTACACCAGCAGCAGCGGCAAGGTGCGCGATGTGAAAGGGCTGGAAGGGTGGGAGCGCAATGCCGCCGGCATGTGGTTCAGCCCCACTTACGGCTTTGGCCTGATCGACGTCAACAAGGCCCTTGAGCTGGCAGCCAATCACCAGCCGCTGCCCCCGCTGGTGCAGCTGCCGTGGCAGAAGACCAGCGTCACCGGCAGTACCGCCGCCATTGCGGATGCAGGCAACAGCCCGACCAGCTCAACAACCCGCATCGCGACACCATTGACGGTGGAAGCGGTTCAGGTGATGGTGAGTCTGGATCACCAGCGCCTGCCCGACCTGCTGATCGAACTGGTCTCCCCCGCCGGCACCCGCAGCATCCTGCTGAACCCGTTCAACAGCCTGGTCGGTCAATCCCTTGATCAGCAAAAACTGGGATATGTGCGCACCAAAGGGCTGCGTGACATGCGCCTGCTCTCCCACAAGTTCTACGGTGAAGCGGCCGAGGGCGACTGGCGACTGGAGGTAACCGACGTTGCCAACGGTACCCGCCAGGTCTCTCTGCTCAATCGCGAAACCGGAGAGCGCACTACCCTGACCGAGCGCAACAATCGCCAACCGGGCAAGCTGATCTCATGGTCCCTGCGGGTCCTGGGTCACGATGCCAACCGCAGCTAACACGCTAGGAGTATTACCATGAACAAACCTGTTACCTTGCTTCTGGCAACCCTGCTGGCACCCCTCTCGGGACAGCTCTGCGCCGAGGAGTCGGTCACCATGGATGGCAAGCAGTACAGCACCATAGAGGTGAACGGCCAGACCTACCTCATTCCCGACAACGGCAGCAAGAAGCGGGTCGCCCGCAGTCTTGATGGCAAGGCCCCGCAGCAGACCCTGCGCCGCGGCGACGTGTTGATGCAAGGGGCCGCCAGCCCCGAGCTCACCGTCAGCGGCACCCTGCTGGTGGAAGCTGATGATGCCACCGCCAAGGCGCTGGCAACGCGCCACGGCTTGAACTTCAAGCAGAGCAGCGGTGGTATCGCCCTGCTGGAGGCCAAATCGGGCACCGATCTCAACGCCATCGCTACCAAGCTCAAGAGCGAAGGGGTGAATGTACAGATCGAGCTGTCGGGGGCCGAACAGCAGCCGAAATAGGTCGCGACAGACAAATAACAAAGGGGGCCATTATGGCCCCCTTTCTGTGCTGCTCATTTTGATAGTGACTTACTTGGCGCCATGCTGCTCCGCCAGATAGAGCCAGGTATCGACCACGGTATCGGGGTTGAGCGACACCGAATCGATCCCCTGCTCCACCAGCCAGGCGGCGAAGTCAGGGTGATCGGATGGCCCCTGACCGCAGATCCCTACGTACTTGCCCGCCTTGCGCGCAGCCTGAATCGCCATCGCCAGCAGTGCCTTGACCGCCTCGTTGCGCTCGTCGAACAGATGGGCAATCAGCCCCGAGTCCCGATCCAGCCCAAGGGTGAGCTGGGTCATGTCATTGGAGCCGATGGAGAAGCCGTCCACGTGCTCGAGGAACTTGTCTGCCAAGAGGGCATTGCTCGGGATCTCGCACATCATGATCACCTTGAGCCCCCGCTCGCCTCGGCGCAGACCGTTTTCGGCCAAGATCTCGATCACCTGCTCCGCCTCGCCCACGGTACGCACGAAGGGGATCATCACCTCGACGTTGGTCAACCCCATCACATCGCGCACCCGCTTGATCGCCTCGCACTCGAGGGCAAAGCAGGGGCGGAAGCTATCGGCGATGTAGCGGGATGCGCCACGAAAACCGATCATCGGGTTCTCCTCGTGGGGCTCGTAGCCACGACCGCCCACCAGATTGGCGTACTCGTTGGACTTGAAGTCCGACATCCGCACGATCACCCGCTCCGGCCAGAACGCAGCGCCCAGAGTGGCGATCCCCTCGGTCAGCTTGGCCACGTAGAACTCACGCAGGCTGTCGTAACCGGCGCTCATCTTGCCGATGGTGGCCTGCAGCTCTGGGGTTTGCTGGTCAAACTCCAGCAGCGCCTTGGGGTGCACGCCGATCATCCGGTTGATGATGAATTCAAGGCGCGCCAGCCCTACCCCGGCGTTGGGCAACTGGGCAAAGTCGAACGCCCTGTCCGGGTTGCCGACGTTCATCATGATCTTGATGGGCAGGCGTGGCATATTGCCCACCTCGGTCACTGCCACATCGAAGTCCAGCTCGCCGTCATAGATAAAACCGGTATCCCCTTCCGCGCAGGAGACGGTGATCCGCTGGCCCGGCTGAATATGGTCGGTGGCGTTGCCACAGCCCACCACCGCCGGAATGCCCAGCTCGCGAGCGATAATGGCAGCGTGACAGGTGCGGCCACCCCGGTTGGTGACGATGGCGGAGGCCCGCTTCATGATGGGCTCCCAGTCCGGGTCGGTCATGTCGGTGACCAGCACATCGCCGGGCTGCACTTCGTCCATCTGGTTGATGGAGGAGATAACTCGCGCCGGGCCCGCGCCAATCTTGTGGCCGATGGCCCGCCCCTCGATCAACACCTTACCCGCTTGCTTGAGGGCGAAGCGCTCGAGGGTGTTGGCCTCCTGCCGGCTGCGCACGGTTTCCGGGCGCGCCTGCACTATGTAGAGCTGACCATCCTGACCATCCTTGGCCCACTCGATATCCATCGGGCGGCCATAGTGCTGCTCGATGATGAGGGCCTGTTTCGCCAGCGCCATCACCTCCTCATCGCTGATGCAGAAGCGGCTGCGCTCGGCCTCATCGGTATCGACAATCTTCACCTGACGGCCGTGACCGGCATCGTCCGAATAGGTCATCTTGATTAACTTGGAGCCAAGCGTCTTGCGCACCACCGCCGGGCGGCCCCCTTTGAGGGTCGGCTTGTGCACATAGAACTCGTCCGGGTTGACGGCCCCCTGCACCACCATCTCCCCCAGCCCCTGACTGCCAGTGATAAAGACCACGTCGTTGAAACCGGACTCGGTATCCAGGGTAAACATCACGCCGGAGGCGGCGAGATCCGAGCGCACCATCCGCTGCACCCCGGCCGACAGGGCAACGCCCTTGTGGTCATAGCCCTGATGCACCCGATAGGAGATGGCGCGATCGTTGAACAGTGACGCAAACACATGCTTGACCGCCGTCATGACGGCATCGATGCCACGTACGTTAAGGAAGGTCTCCTGCTGACCGGCAAAGGAGGCGTCCGGCATATCCTCGGCGGTGGCGGAGGAGCGCACCGCAAACGAGGCCTCGACACCGGCACTCAACCTCTCATAAGCCACCCGGATCGCCAGCTCCAGCTCGGGCTGGAACGGGGCGTCGATCACCCAGTCGCGGATCTGCTGACCGGCCCGGTTGAGGGCGGCGATATCGTCCACGTCCAGATTGTCGAGCAGATGGTGGATCTTGCCGTTAAGGCCGCTTGACTCCAGAAACTCGTTAAACGCAAAGGCGGTAGTGGCAAAGCCCCCCGGCACGGATACACCGGCGCCAGAGAGGTTGCTGATCATCTCGCCAAGGGATGCGTTTTTGCCGCCAACGCGTTCTACGTCCTGCATTCCGAGTTGTTCGTACCAGAGCACGTACTGTTGCACTTGGATGTCTCCAGGTTGGTGGGCACCGATGCCATAGCACCTCGTGCGCCCGATTTAATCGATGAGGTTATGGGTAAGTCAGGTGCGTTATTGTCTGTTTCTTTTGTTGCCAACGACCATGAAAACGTTTTCTATTGGTTTTCAAAAAAATCCCCGAGCAAGAGTTGGGGATGGTCGAATGACCGGAACATTCTACAATGGCGACACAAAAAGATAACGATTCAGGTTTGCAAGCCACTTCACAACTTGGGCACAGCAGACCGGTTGACAAAACTGGTATGGTTTCGAGAGATACTTCTCACCCTTTACCCCATGCGACCCCACCCGCAGGTATCACAGGAGCCCCACGTGCACACCGTATTTTATGTTTCAGACGGCACCGCCATCACCGCCGAAGTGTTCGGCCACGCGGTACTGAGCCAGTTTCCGCTGGCCTTCGAGCAGATCACCATCCCCTTTGTGGAGACACTGGAGAAAGCCCGTCAGGTGCGGATGCGGATCGACGAACAGTTCCGCCAGACCGGGGTGCGCCCCATCCTGTTTCACACCATCGTCGACCCGCAGGTAAGGGAAGAGGTGCTCAAGTCGGAAGCGTGCGGCCATGACTTTCTCAACACCTTCGTCAGCCCGCTGGAGCAGGAGCTGGGGGTGAAAGCCGAGCCCCGCCTCCACCGCACTCACGGCATGGAGAACCGCAAGCTCTATGACGATCGCATCGAGGCGGTCAACTTCGCGCTGGCCAACGACGATGGCATCACCACCAAGGAGTACGATGAGGCGGATATCATCCTGATCGGGGTCTCCCGCTGCGGCAAGACCCCCACCAGCCTCTATCTGGCGCTGCAATTTGGCATTCGCGCTGCCAACTACCCCTTTATCGAGCAGGACATGGGCATGCTGAAGCTGCCCGCCCCCCTCAAGGCCAACCGTCACAAGCTGTTTGGCCTCACCATCGCGCCGCAGCGGCTGCACGAGATCCGCAACCAGCGCCGCGCCAACAGCCGCTACTCCTCCATCGAGCAGTGCGAGCAGGAGTTGGCCTGCGTAGAGCGACTGTTTCGCCAGGAGGCGATCCGCTTCCTCGATACCAGCTCCCACTCGGTGGAGGAGATCAGCGCCAAGGTCCTCGAGGCAACCGGTCTGCGCCGCCAGCTCTGTTAAGCCAGCTTGACAGCTGTCGATATCAGAAAAAGATAAAAATCACAGCGCATCGGTAAAAGTCAGCTGTTGTGAGCTGTGGTTTGCATAGATGACAGCGAAAAGCGTGGATAAAAAAGGGATAAGCACCACAAATGCTTATCCCTTCTCTTGCCAACCTTGTCATTGCGCGCTTGTCACCAGCGCCCGTTAGCCGCCGTTCTGTGCCACTCTGCTCTACTGTGCTCTGCTCTGCGAACAGCCAGACTTGATTAACGATTGAGCTCAGGGTTGTTCATCAGTCGGGCATAGAAGGCCAGCAACCCGTGGCGCAGGCGAACCCGCTCTGCCAACCAACCACCAGCAACAGCACCCGTTACCCCGCCAACCAGCAACAGCGGCTGCCAGTAGTGCAGCAACCCCTGATCACCGAGCGAGAGCCAGCCCAGCAACATGGTCGCGGCCACCAGCAACAACAGCGGACTGGCGGCAATCCCTAACCAGAGCGCCACCAACACTCCCCGGCCAACCCCTTGTTGCAGCACGCTTTTGCGTTCCCTGTGCTCCAACTCCCTGCACTCTTCCCTGCATTCTTCCCTGCACTCTCGCTTGTTTGGCATCATTTGCATCCACCTATGACCCAGCACCACAAAAGCTCACGGATAGCACCAAATGTCAACAAAACAGAATTCGATTGCGCAAACATCAACCAAAAACTACCAACAAGCCTCTTCAGATCATGAAAAAGCTGCCAGCGGTACAAAATACGGCCATTAGAGATGGAAAAAAGGTGCATTCATGGCGAATTATCACTATTCTGCTTCGGTTGCCAGCCAACACTAAAAATTGAAAATGGCATGGTGTAACGAAATAAATACAGCTTTCGTCAGGTTTTGGCTACGCACTGCGGCCTGCTCAGGATGAGCCCAACACCGACCAGAGACAACAGAGACGTAAGGACAGACCCATGGATTTGAAACAAGACGGTGAGGAGCTGAAGCGCGGCCTTAAAAACCGCCACATTCAGTTGATTGCTTTGGGCGGCGCCATCGGCACCGGCCTCTTTCTGGGCATTGCCCAAACCATCAAGATGGCGGGCCCCTCGGTCCTGCTGGGCTACGCCATCGGCGGCTTTATCGCCTTCCTGATCATGCGCCAGCTCGGTGAAATGGTGGTGGAAGAGCCGGTAGCCGGCTCCTTCAGCCACTTTGCCTACAAATACTGGGGCGAGTTTGCCGGTTTTGCGTCCGGCTGGAACTACTGGGTGCTCTACGTGCTGGTGAGCATGGCCGAGCTGACCGCCGTGGGCATCTATGTCCAGTACTGGTGGCCCGAGATCCCGACCTGGATGTCGGCAGCCTTCTTCTTCGTGCTGATCAACGCCATCAACCTCTCCAACGTCAAAGCGTTTGGCGAGATGGAGTTCTGGTTCGCCATCATCAAGGTGGTCGCCATTATCGGCATGATTGGCTTTGGCGGCTATCTGCTCATCTCTGGTGCCGGCGGCCCCGAGGCGAGCGTCACCAACCTGTGGGCACAAGGGGGCTTCTTCCCCAACGGCATCAGCGGTCTGGTGATGGCGATGGCGGTGATCATGTTCTCCTTTGGCGGTCTGGAGCTGGTGGGCATTACTGCCGCCGAAGCTGACAACCCCGAGAAGAGCATTCCCAAGGCCACCAATCAGGTGATCTACCGCATCCTCATCTTCTACATCGGCGCCCTGGCGATTCTGATGTCCCTCTACCCCTGGGGTAAAGTGGTGGAAGGCGGCAGCCCGTTCGTGATGATCTTCCACGCACTGGACAGCAATCTGGTCGCCACCGTACTCAACATCGTGGTGCTGACGGCAGCACTGTCGGTCTACAACAGCTGCGTCTACTGCAACAGCCGGATGCTGTTCGGTCTGGCCAAACAAGGCAACGGCCCGAAAGCCCTGCTCAAGACCAACAAGAGCGGCGTACCGCTGGTCGCCCTCTCGGTCTCGGCCATCGCCACCCTGCTCTGCGTGCTGATCAACTACCTGATGCCGGGTAAGGCCTTCGGCCTGCTGATGGCACTGGTGGTCTCCGCACTGGTGATCAACTGGGCAATGATCAGCCTGGCGCACCTCAAGTTCCGCAAGGCCAAGGTCGCAGAAGGTGTCCAGCCCAAGTTCAAGGCGTTCTGGTACCCCTTCGGTAACTACCTCTGCCTCGCCTTTATGGCTGGCATCCTGGTAATCATGTACATGACCCCCGATTTCCGCATCTCGGTCGAACTGATCCCCGCCTGGCTGGTGGTACTGGGCATCGGCTTTGTCATCAAGCGCAAAGGACAAGCCCAAAGCAAGGTTGCAGCCAATCTGGGTTAATTCCCGCAGCTAGCGACATCAATGCAAACGCCGATCGGATGATCGGCGTTTTTTATTGTTCATATCAGTCATCCTGCCTGCGATAAGTGCGATAAGTGCGATAAGTGCGATAAGTGCGATAAGTGCGATAAGTGCGATAAGGATGTGGGCCGAGATCCAGGTAGACCACTACAGACCTATGCCACTGAGTAACCACGCTCAGTGATCTGACGCACAGCTTCCTCTTTATATTCAGATGTAAATCGTGGTGTGCCCATATGCTCCTCCTATGCTCAAACTCTAGGGCTGGATCGTCTGCTCGGGCGGGGTCAGTCCAATTTCAGAACAAAACCGTCTGTTTGTATAACAAACCAGCATGAGGGAAGTGAGAGAGAGAAACTAAACTTGATGGATATCCGGTTAACGGCACAGGAGACACAACGCCATGCTTCCTCCCTTTATCTATGAGAGATTGCCCAGCCTCTACCTGCTGATGGCTATTGCCATCATTATGTTGGGTGAACAGCCCCTGCTCTGGTTTGCTGGCACCTTGTTGTTTATCGCCGGGGCGGTGACCTGGATGATGCGCTCCAGCTACCGGCGTACCGACCTGATTATCTTTCCGAGCAAACGCTGGCTGCAGCCGGAGTGGCTGTATGAAGCGCAGCCCTTCATCTGGCTGGCTGCGGGGCTGGCCATGTCACAGCTGCCCGCCCCTGCGGCACTCATCGCCTTGGTACCCTGTCTGTGGGCCTGTCGTTGCCTCTGGGCACGGCACCATTATCGCCGCCATGCCCACGGGGTGATTGTCCACTTAAGACGGGATCCCGCTCGGCGCCGCCTGCACCGGAGCCTGCGCTGACTCGGTGCGGGCGCGTTCGATAAACGTCGCCAGATCCATCAGGGGATACTTCATCAGGCTCGGCAAGCCATCGAGATCCAGACTGTCCATCAGGTTTTTCACCTCAAGACCCAGTTCGGTATCCCCTTCTATCTTCAGCTTGCGCTGGAAAAAGAGCGAATCCGGATCCTCTTTGCGACCGGCAATCAGAATAAGGTCGTTGGCAGTGCCGCTGAAGCAGACATCGGCCTTGTCACACTCGCGCGCCACCACCAACTGGCCGTTCTGCTCACTGATAAACCAGCAGAGCTCCAGATCAGAGACGTCGACTTTCAGCCACTTGTCTGCCAGAAACGCGAAATCGCCATCTGCGATGGCCTCTTTGAAGACCCTGGCCAGCAAACTCTCCATCAACTGCTTTTGCAGATTGAAGGGAACCAGCTTGAGGGGATGGCGCAAGAAGCGCGGAGCCTGTTCGACCAGGCGGCGTTGCAGTTGTTGAAACACGATAGACTCCCTTTTTTGCGCATTCAAACACAGGGCGAGGGGCAAGATCCTGTTGGAAATCAAACTTGTGCAGGGTTACCTCAAGAAGGGTAAAGCCACACAAAGCTGCCTCAGGTCAAAAAGCGGGAGTGCATGGCTGCATACAATCAGGGCTCGTTTGCCCTTCATATGCACTCTCGGAGCGTACCAATGGAATTACTCTGTCCGGCAGGCAGTTTGCCGGCACTGAAAACCGCCGTGGATAACGGGGCCGATGCCGTTTATATCGGTTTCAAGGATGACACCAATGCCCGCCACTTTGCCGGTCTCAACTTTACCGACAGCAAACTGGAGAAGGCGGTGGATTATGTGCATCAACATGGTCGCAAACTACATATTGCCATCAACACCTTTGCCCATCCCGGGGCCGATGCACGATGGAAACAGGCGGTTGATCGCGGGGTGGCCCTCGGTGCCGATGCCCTGATCATCGCCGATCTGGCGGTGCTGGACTATGCCAGCCGCCACTATCCCGAGATGGAACTCCATGTCTCGGTGCAAGCCAGCGCCACCAATGCCGCCGCCATTCGCTTCTATCAGCAGCAATTTAATGTCAAACGGGTGGTGCTGCCCCGGGTGCTCTCCATGCATCAGGTCAAACAACTGGCCCGCGAGACCGATGTTGGCCTCGAGGTGTTCGCTTTTGGCAGCCTCTGCATCATGGCCGAGGGTCGCTGCTATCTCTCCTCCTACATGACTGGCGAGAGCCCCAACACGGTCGGCGCCTGTTCACCGGCCAAGTTCGTCCGCTGGGAAGAGACCCCAAGCGGCCTCGAGTCACGGCTCAACGAGGTGCTGATCGACCGCTACGGCCCGGGTGAAAATGCTGGCTATCCGACCCTGTGCAAGGGGCGTTTCGACGTCGATGGCCAGACCTACCACGCGCTGGAAGAGCCAACCAGTCTCAATACCCTTGGCCTGTTGCCCGAGCTGTTCCAGACCGGGATCCAGTCGGTCAAAATTGAAGGGCGCCAGCGCAGCCCCGCCTATGTGGAGCAGGTGACCCGGGTCTGGCGTGCGGCCATCGATGCCTATCAGGCCAATCCCGAAGCCTATCAGGTCAAGCCTGAGTGGGATGCCCAGCTCGCCCGCGTCTCCGAAGGTAGCCAGACTACCCTCGGCGCCTATCATCGTCAGTGGCAATAAGGAGTCCACCCATGCAATTTTCTCTCGGGCCTCTGCTCTTCTACTGGCCCAAAGCCGATACCGAGGCCTTTTACCATGCCGCGGCCGACAGCCAGGCCGACATCATCTATCTGGGGGAGACCGTCTGCAGCAAGCGACGCGAACTCAAAGTCGATGACTGGATTGCGCTGGCCCGTCAGGTCGCCAGCTCCGGCAAGCAGGTAGTGCTCTCGACCCTTGCCCTCATCTCCGCCCCTTCCGAACTCAAGGAGGTGAAGCGGCTGGTCGACAATGGCGATCTTATGGTCGAAGCCAACGATCTCGGTACGGTACAACTCGCCTGGGAGGCAGGGATCCCGTTTGTCTGTGGCCCCGCCATCAACGCCTATAACGCCGATGTGCTGCGCATGCTGCTCAAACAGGGGATGAAACGCTGGGTCATGCCGGTGGAGCTCTCCCGTGACTGGCTGATCCAGCTCAATCAGGATCTGGGGTCCCTGCGCGACCAGTTCGAGGTGGAGGTGTTTGCCTACGGCCATCTGCCGCTCGCCTACTCGGCGCGCTGCTTCACCGCCCGCTCCCTCGACAAGCCCAAGGACAACTGCGAGCTCGCCTGCATCAACTACCCCACCGGACGACTGGCCAACAGCCGCGAGGGGCAGCGGGTGTTCAATCTCAACGGGATCCAGACCCAGTCCGGCTACTGCTACAACCTGGGCAACGAGCTGGCAGACATGGCAGGTCTGGTGGATGTGGTCAGGCTCTCGCCACAAGGGATGGAGACGCTGGAGATGCTGGCCCGCTTCAAGGCTAACCAGCAGGGCAATCATCCCCTCGCTCTGCAGCAGGATCGCGACTGCAACGGCTACTGGCGCCAGATCCCCGGCATGAGCCTGGTGGAATAAGCCCGCCATTCGCCCAACAAAAAGGCCTCATCGCGAGGCCTTTTTTACAACGATAACACAGTGGATCAGGAGGGTTGATCACTCTTGCTGCGGGCGCTCTGGGCGCCTGGCGGCAAGGGTTTGCGCGCCATCAGCTCCAGTTCCAGCAGCGCATAGCGGTGCTCGATAAAGTCGTAGACGTTGTTGGAGAGCGCCAGCTTGAAGTAACTGATGGCTTCCTTGCGGTTGCCTTTACCCAGCTCGAACTTGCCCAGATAGAAGTAGGTTTCGCACAGGCGCTCGGCGAGCTCCCGGTTATCCTTCACCCCCTTCACCACGTTGCCCATCAGCTGGGAAGCGTTGATCTCGCCGATATAAAGGCGCACCAGATCCCAGTTCCAGGCATCGTCATCGTACTTGTTGAGACGCTCGCGCATCCGGCTCATGGCTGCCGACGGGTCGAGTTTCTGCTCGGCCAGATAGAGCCAGATCACCCGATAGGGGTCTTCCGGCTGCTCCTCGTAGAAACGCTTCATGTCGGCCGCGGCCAGCTCGGGACGGTTGCCGTAATAGAGGGCGATGCCACGGTTGAGATAGGCATAGTCATAGTCCGGCGCCAGTTCGAGGGCGGAATCGAACGCATCATAGGCTTCGTCGTAATTCTGCTGCTGTACCAGATAGACGCCGATGAAGTTGTAGGCTTCGGCGAAATCCGGCTTCTCCCGCAGGGCACGGTTGAAATCGAGCCGCGCGAGGGAACGCAGGCCAACGCGATCAAACACCACGGCACGCTCATAGAACAACTCTGCCCGCTGTTCGGTGGTCAGTTCCATTTCACTGAGCATCTGCCCGAGTCGCGCCAACGCCAGCTCGCTTTGGTAGGAGACCTGCAGGGGGGTCGCCAAAACCAGTGAAGCAGGCTGCGGCTTGGGAACCTTGGGGGTGTTAACCTGACTGCTACTGCTGCAACCCCACATGGGAAGCAACAACAGGATACCAAGGAGGTATCCAATCCCTTTCCTGACGTTCAATGAACACTCCGACGCTTACGCTTGACCCCGCATATGGTAAAGGTCAACTGCCACTTTGTCATGTAGCTGTGCCCCTCTACCTCAAATAAATCAGGATTCGACAGGGTATCCGGCCTCCAGCCAACCGCGAAAACCGCCGTCTACGCTGATCACCTTGCGATAACCCATCTGTTGCAGGTTGTCCGCTGCCAGAATGGAGCGAAAACCACCGCCACAATAGAGGTAGAGCTCGGTCTCGGGATCCGGGAACAGGGTCTCGATATCCCGCTCGATCACCCCACGGCCAAGATAACGGGCGCCGGGCAGGTGGCCCTTGGCCCACTCGCTCTCTTCCCGCACGTCGATCAGCTGAAACGTGCGCCCTTCATCCTGCCAGTGCTTGATCTGGTGAACATCGGTTTCGGTGACACGGGAGCGGATCCCGTCAACCAGCGCCAAAAAACGGGGATTATGATGCATGACAAACTCCTGTTGCTTGAATCATGTGCGTCAGCAAACGACACGCAGAGATAAGAAAAGAGCGCCATCAGGCGCTCTTCACTGTTACGGCAGGATTTCCTGTTGGTCCGCACCCTCTTTCTCTACCTGGGTCGGCAGCATGTGCTCGCGCTTGACGCCGAGGAACATGGCAAACGAACTCGCCACATAGATGGAGGAGTAGGTACCGAACGCCACACCGATCACCATGGCCACGGCAAAGCCGTGGATCAGCGCACCGCCCTTGAGCAGCAGCGCCAGCACCACGATAAAGGTGAGGCCGGAGGTGATGATGGTACGACTCAGGGTCTCTGTCATGGAGAGATCGAGAATGTAGTCGGTATCCCCTTTACGCACCTTGCGGAAGTTCTCCCGCAGGCGGTCGAACACCACTATGGTATCGTTCAGGGAGTAACCCACCAGGGTCATCAACGCCGCCAGCACGGTCAGGTCGAACTCGTACTGGAAGTAGGCGAACACGCCCAGGGTGATCACCACGTCGTGCACCAGAGAGAGAATACCCCCCAGCGCCAGACGCCACTCGAAGCGCACCGCCACATAGGCCAGGATACAGAGGATGGAGGCCAGCATGGCCAGCGCACCGTCTGTCGCCAGTTCATCACCCACGGAAGGGCCGACAAACTCGACGCGTTTGAGCACAGCGCCCTCGTCAAGCAGCTTGGCCGCCGCCAGCACTTCGTTACCCTGTTGTTCTACCTTGACCCCCTCTTTCGGGGTCAGGCGGAACAGCACGTCACGGCTGGAGCCAAAGTGTTGCAGGGTTGCCCCTTCAATCTTCTGCTCTTCCAGTGCGTCGTGGATCTTGTCCAGGCTCACCGACTGCTGGAACCCCACCTCGATGGTGGTACCACCGGTAAAGTCCAGACCCCAGTTCAGACCCCGATCAAACAGGAAGAACAGGGCAATCACCATCAGCACGGAAGAGAAAACCACACCCGGCTTGGCATAGCGCATAAACGGGATCGGTTTTTCAAAATGTAGAATCTGAAACATCTCTCTATCCTCAGATGGGCAGCTTGTCGATGCGCCGTCCACCCCAAGCCAGGTTGATAATGGCACGGGAAACTGTGATGGCAGTAAACATGGAGGCGGTCAGACCAATGCCCAGCGTCAGGGCAAAGCCCTTGATGGCGCCAGTACCGATACCGAACAGGATCACGCACGTGATCAGCGAGGTAACGTTGGAGTCGGCGATGGTGGAGAATGCCCTATCAAAGCCCAGATGGATGGCTTGCTGAACACCGCGACCGTTGCGGATCTCTTCACGAATACGCTCGTAGATCAGCACGTTGGCATCCACCGCCATACCCAGCGTCAGCACGATACCGGCGATACCCGGCAGCGTCATGGTGGCGCCCGGGATCATCGACATGATGCCGACAATCAACACCAGGTTCATACAGAGCGCCAGGTTGGCGACCCAGCCGAACGCGCGGTAGTAGATCCCCATGAACAGCACGATCACCAACATGGCCCAGCCGATGGCTTCCATACCGCTGTCGATGTTCTGTTGACCCAGGCTCGGGCCAATGGTGCGCTCTTCCACGATCTGGATCGGGGCGATCAGGGCACCGGCACGCAGCAGCAGCGCCAGGTTGTGGGCTTCGTTGGCGTTGTCGATACCGGTGATACGGAACTGGCTGCCAAGGCGCGACTGGATGGTGGCGACGTTGATCACCT
Organism: Aeromonas sp. QDB62; assembly: GCF_027705695.1. Lineage (NCBI taxonomy): Bacteria > Pseudomonadati > Pseudomonadota > Gammaproteobacteria > Aeromonadales > Aeromonadaceae > Aeromonas > Aeromonas sp. QDB62. Next base: position 94,377 of record NZ_JAPDCD010000012.1, read on the forward strand.
CCTCCTGCTTGCGGAACTTGCGCTTGCCATCCGGACCCGGCTGACCGACCGGCTTGTACTCGATGAACACGGTCGCCATCCCTTTACCGACGTTGTCCTTGGTAAAGTTGGCCATCTTGTTGCCACCCTGGCCATCAAGCTTGATGTTGACCTGGGGACGGCTGTACTCGTCGAAACCGGACTGGGCACCCACTATGTGGTCACCGGTCAGGATCACCCGCTTTTGCAGCACTACAGGACGACCGTTGCGATCGTTGTAGAGCTTGGAGCTGGGCGGGACACGACCATCGGCAGCGGCTTGAATATCAGCCGCCTCATCCACCATGTGGAATTCCAGGGTCGCGGTGGCACCCAGGATCTCCTTGGCGCGGGCGGTATCCTGAATACCGGGCAGTTCAACGACAATGCGCTCGGCGCCTTGCTGTTGTACCAGCGGCTCGGCCACACCCAGTTCGTTGACCCGGTTACGGATGATGGTGATGTTCTGCTCGAGGGCGTACTTCTTCACTTCCTTGATCTTGGCTTCGCTCAGACCGGCCAGCAGGATGAACTCATCCCCCTTCTGCTCGGTGGTGAAGGTCAAATCAGGGTTCTGACGACGCAGATGAGAAACAGCGCGTTCCTGATCCGCTTCATCACGGAAGATCACCTGCACCTGATCGCCGGTCCGGCGCACGCCGGAGTAACGGATCTTCTGGTTGCGCAGCTCGGTGCGGAAATCCTGCACCATCTGCTCTTGCTGCTTGGTCAGTGCCTCGGCCATGTCCACTTCCATCAGGAAGTGCACACCACCGCGCAGATCAAGACCCAGCTTCAGAGGCGCCGCACCGATGGCTTCGAGCCAGGCGGGAGTAGAAGGTGCCAGGTTGAGTGCGGTAATGAAGTTGTCGCCCAGCTTGCTGGCAACAATATCGCGCGCCTTGAGCTGGTCTTCGGTGTTCTTGAAACGGATCAGGATAAAACCGTGCTCGAATGCAGCATGTTTGACCGGGATCTTGGCCGTTTCAAGGGTCTCTTTCACCAGGTCAAGGGTATCTAGCTTGACTTCGGCACCACGGCTGGCAGAGACCTGCAAGGCCGGATCTTCGCCGTAAAGATTGGGGGCTGCATATAGAAAACCGATGGCGATCACGAAGACCACCATCAGGTATTTCCACAGCGGATAGCGATTCAACACGCTGTGCTCCTTGGGAGATTAAAGGGACTGGATAGAACCCTTGGGCAGAACGGCGGAGACGAAGTCTTTCTTGATGGTGACTTGAGTCTGGTCGTTCAGGGCGATCACCAGGTAATCGCTATCGGCAGCCACTTTGGCAATCTTGCCAACCAGGCCACCGGAAGTGAGCACTTCGTCACCCTTGGACAAGGAGGTCATCAGATTGCGGTGATCCTTGGCGCGTTTGGCCTGGGGACGATAGATCATGAAGTAGAAGATCAGGCCAAACACGGCCAGCATGATGATCATTTCCATACCACCACCCTGTGCACCCGGAACTGCGCCTTCTGCATACGCCTTGGAGATAATGCTCATTTAACAACCTCTTGTTTTGATGTAGATTTGATAAAAAACTTATATGTCGTTGTTATTTCACGTCTTTTTCAGCTAGCGGAGGCACAGGCTTCCCTTGCCGACGGTAAAACTCTGTTACAAAGTCGTCTAATTTACCCTGCTCGATCGCGTCCCGCAAACCTTGCATTACACGCTGGTAGTAACGCAGGTTATGAATCGTATTCAGACGGGCACCGAGGATCTCGTTGCACTTGTCCAGATGATACAGATAGCTGCGGGTGTAGTTCTTGCAGGTGTAGCAATCGCAATCCGCATCCAGGGTGCTGGTGTCGTTGCGATACTTGGCGTTGCGGATCTTCACTACGCCATCGGTGGTGAACAGGTGACCATTGCGGGCGTTGCGGGTCGGCATCACGCAGTCGAACATGTCGATACCGCGGCGCACCCCTTCCACCAGATCTTCCGGCTTGCCAACACCCATCAGGTAACGCGGCTTGTCGGCCGGAATTTTCGGGCAGACGTGCTCGAGGATGCGGTGCATATCCTCTTTGGGCTCACCCACCGCCAGACCGCCGACCGCATAACCGTCGAAGCCGATCTCCAGCAGGCCGTTGAGGGAGACATCCCGCAGATCTTCGTAGACCGAGCCCTGAATGATGCCGAACAGGGCGTTCTTGTTGCCGAGCGCATCAAACTTGTCGCGGGAGCGCTTGCCCCAGCGCAGGGACATCTCCATCGACTTGCGCGCTTCTTCGTAAGTCGCCGGATAAGGCGTGCACTCGTCGAAGATCATCACGATGTCGGAGCCCAGATCATACTGGATCTCCATGGACTTCTCGGGGTCGAGGAAGATCTTCTCACCATTGATGGGGTGACGGAAGTGGACGCCCGCTTCGGTGATCTTGCGAATGTCGCCCAGGCTGAATACCTGGAAACCACCGGAGTCGGTCAGGATCGGGCCCTGCCAGTTCATGAAGTCGTGCAGATCGCCGTGAGCGCGCATCACTTCCTGACCCGGGCGCAGCCAGAGGTGGAAGGTGTTACCCAGCAGGATCTGGGCACCGGACTCACGCACCTCTTCAGGGGTCATCCCCTTGACGGTGCCGTACGTCCCGACCGGCATAAAGGCCGGCGTCTGTACCACACCACGTTCGAACACCAGTTGACCGCGACGGGCACGGCCGTCGGTGGTTTTCAGTTCAAATTTCATTGCTACCTCGGCTGCGTCAGATAAACAGTCTGACAATAGGAGGGCCGCTCACGGCCCGGTAAATACGCTGAAGCTTATGCCTCAGCCTGGCGACGGGTGACGAACATGGCGTCCCCGTAGCTGAAGAAACGGTAATTTTCGGCCACGGCAGCCTGATAGGCCGCCATCACGTTGTCATAACCGGCAAAGGCGCTGACCAGCATGATCAGGGTCGACTCCGGCAGGTGGAAGTTGGTGACCATGGCATCGACAATCTGGAACTGGTAGCCAGGGAAGATGAAGATGTCGGTGTCACTGAAGAAGGGCGCCAGCGGTTTGCCCTGCGCCAGGGTGACTTTGGCCGCACTCTCCAGCGAACGCACCGAGGTGGTCCCCACCGCGATCACCCGGCCACCACGGGCACGGGTCGCCGCGATGGCATCCACCACCTCTTGCGGCACTTCCGCATACTCGGAGTGCATATGGTGATCTTCAATCTTCTCCACCCGCACCGGCTGGAAGGTCCCCGCCCCTACATGCAGGGTGACGAAGGCCGTTTCAACCCCTTTGGCCCGAATTTTCTCAAGCAGCGGCTCATCAAAGTGCAGACCGGCGGTCGGCGCGGCAACGGCGCCGGGCTTCTGATTGTAAACGGTCTGGTAGCGCTCCTTGTCGGCATCCTCGTCGGGACGGTCGATATAGGGGGGCAGCGGCATGTGACCGATGGCCTCCAAAATCTCCAGCACCGGACGCGGGTCGAGGAAGTGGATCTCGAACAGGGCATCATGGCGGGCGCGCATCTCGGCCTCCACGCCACCGTCCATGATCATCCGGGTACCGGGTTTGGGCGCCTTGGAGGCACGGACATGGGCCAGCACGCTGTGCGGGTCCAGAATACGCTCCACCAGTACCTCCAGCTTGCCGCCGCTAGCCTTCTGGCCAAACATGCGCGCCGGAATGACACGGGTGTTGTTGAATACCAGCAGGTCACCGGGGTTGAGCTGGTCCAGCACATCGACAAATTGACCGTGGCGCAGGGCGCCAGTTTGACCATCGAGCTGCAACAGGCGGCTGGCGGTACGCTCTGCCATCGGATAGCGGGCAATCAGCTCGTCTGGCAGATCAAAATGAAAATCGGATACTTGCATCTTTCACCTCGGGGGGAATCGGCGGCTAGTCTAGTTATCCCCATCTTCCAAGGCAACCCAAAAGACCAAAAACCCAAGAGAGACAAGGGATAGCGAGCAATATTGAGACACGCCTCCGGTTAATGATTCTTTAATGATCTGTATTGACCCTGATCATGTTTTGCCAGTGGTGGCTGGGCTAGGGTGAAAGCAGATACACAAGGAGGCCCACCATGATGACCCTATCCGAAATCATGACCGAACATCCCTTCACTCTGGGTCCGGAAAACAGTGTCAAACAGGCGATGGACCTGATGCAGCAGGAGCGGATCCGCCACATTCCCATCGTCGACGAGCAGCACCACTTGTTGGGGCTGGTGACCCTTACCGATATCCTGGCCACCCGCGAATCCAAGCTGTTGCTGATCAATCCGGAGCGGGAAGCCGAGTTTACCGACAGCGTGCAACTCGACGAGATCATGACCCGCCAGGTAGCGAGTGTGGATCCCCATGCCGGTATCAAGGAGGCGGCACTCTACCTGCAGCGGCACAAATATGGCTGCCTGCCGGTACTCAAAGGACGCAAGCTGATCGGCATTGTCACCGAGTCAGACTTTATTGCCGTGGCCATCAACTTGCTGGAATTGATGGAAGAGCAGGAGCCACCCACCGACTTTTGATTGCAAGAATTGTAATTAAATTACAATAAAAGCGTTTTCAGCCGTCAAAATAGGCTGAAATCATGAAACACTTTCATTTTGATTGAAAAATTACACCAAATGCTTGCCTTGTGATCTGCGTCACACTATTATCCCCCTCATGCAATAGTTGCCGAGGGGGAGACGAGGGATTGTGCACCCATTATCTTCCTCTCATATGTCTGCAAGTTTGCACACCCCGTAGTTAGTCTTTGCTGTAAAGCATTTGTTTATATAGCCATTCCTTGTTTGATGACCCGGCCCTGTCGTTACGATAGCGCCGGGATTTTTTTATCCGCGTTTTCTGCATCCCCCTTGTCAGCACATCCCCATCGCTGCGACCAGCTCACTCAACCTCCTGCGCCACCTGTTTGCTCCACCGTTTATCTCATCGCGGCTGCACACGGCTTGCCATGCCTTGAAAAGGCGATATACCGCACAGATATTGAACCACGACAAGGAGTTATCTCTGTACGCCAGAGATATTCATGTTAGGTACAGCCATAGTGAGCTATCTAATAAGTAGATTTAAGCGATTCAAAATTGCGGCTTTTATCGATTAACCAAAGCCCCTATGATGAATCCATCGAAAGTTAAGCGCCTCGTCTGGCAAGACTCTTCAACACCAGACCGGCATATGTACATCACCAAGGAGCAATTACATGTCTACCTACATCAACACTGAAATCAAGCCGTTCAATGCTACCGCCTACCACAATGGCAAATTCGTTCAGGTGTCTGACGCTGACCTGAAAGGCAAGTGGTCTGTGGTGTTCTTCTACCCGGCTGACTTCACCTTCGTCTGCCCGACCGAGCTGGGCGACCTGGCTGACAACTATGCTGAATTCCAGAAGCTGGGCGTCGAGATCTACTCTGTCTCTACCGACACCCACTTCACCCACAAAGCGTGGCACGACACTTCTGACACCATCCAGAAGATCCAGTACCCGATGATTGGTGACCCGACTGGTACCATCACCCGCAACTTCGGTGTGATGATCGAAGAAGCTGGTCTGGCTGACCGCGGGACCTTCGTGATTGACCCGCAGGGCATCATCCAGATCGTCGAGATCAACGCTGGCGGCATCGGTCGTGACGCTCTGGAACTGCTGCGCAAGGTCAAAGCCGCTCAGTACGTTGCCGCTCACCCGGGTGAAGTGTGCCCAGCTAAATGGAAAGAAGGCGACGCCACTCTGGCCCCGTCCCTGGATCTGGTAGGCAAGATCTAAGCCTCCCGCTTCCAAGACCGGCCCGCTTCAGGGCCGGTCTGCTTTCCGGCCCGGTTAAATGCGCCGGTCAGCGCTCCGGCCAGCGTTAAATGTGCCGGTCACCTTTCCGGCTCAAATTTCACGCCGACCCGCAATCACAAGAAGGAATTCGAAGATGTTGGATACCAACCTCAAACAACAGCTGAACACCTATCTGCAGTACATCGTCAATCCCATCGAGATCAGCGTGTCCGGCAACGACAGCGACAAATCTGCAGAGCTGCTGGCACTGGCCAGCGAGATCGCCGAGATGTCCCCCAAGATCACCCAGACCTCTGGCACTGCCGCTCGCAAGCCTTCCATGAGTGTCGCACCGCAGGGCCAAGCCCCGCGCGTTCACTTTGCCGGCATCCCCATGGGTCATGAATTTACCTCTCTGGTGCTCGCCCTGCTGCAAAGCGGCGGCCACCCGTCCAAGGCCGATGCGGCCGTACAGGAGCAGATCCGCAATCTCAAGGGCGAGTTCCACTTCGAGACCTATATCTCCCTCTCCTGCCACAACTGCCCGGACGTGGTGCAGGCGCTGAACCTGATGGCGACCCTGAACCCCGGCATCACTCACACCATGATCGACGGCGCCCTGTTCCAGGAAGAGGTCGCTGAACGTCAAATCATGGCAGTACCGAATGTTTACCTGAACGGTCAACCATTCAGCCAGGGCCGCATCTCGCTGGAAGAGATCGTCGCCAAGCTCGACACCGGAGCCGCCGAGCGCAAAGCCGCCGAGCTGAATGAGAAAGATCCCTACGACGTGCTGGTGGTGGGCGGTGGCCCGGCTGGCGCCGCAGCGGCCATCTATGCCGCTCGTAAAGGCATTCGCACCGCCATCGTCGCCGAGCGTTTCGGTGGTCAGGTGATGGATACCGTCGGCATCGAGAACTTTATCTCCGTGCCCTACACCGAAGGCCCCAAGCTGGCCGCCAGCCTGGAACAGCACGTCAAACAATATGGTGTGGAAGTGATCACCGAGCAGCGTGCCGCCGCCATCAGCAAAGATGGCTATGTGAACGTGGATCTCGCCTCCGGCGCTACCTTGAAGAGCCGTGCCGTGATCCTGGCAACCGGTGCCCGCTGGCGCGACCTGAACGTACCGGGCGAGCTCGAGTACCGCACCAAGGGCGTGGCCTACTGCCCGCACTGCGATGGCCCCTTCTTCAAGGGCAAACGGGTTGCGGTAATCGGTGGTGGTAACTCCGGCATCGAGGCAGCCATCGATCTGGCTGGCATCGTTGAGCATGTGACCGTGGTGGAGTTTGCCGATACCCTGCGTGCCGATGAGGTGCTGCAGAAGAAGGCTCGCTCCATGGGCAATATCGACATCATCATGAGCGCCCGCACCACCGAGGTGATCGGTGATGGCAGCAAGGTGGTCGGCATGGATTACGAAGATCGCACCACTGGTGAGATCAAACACCTGGCGGTGGCTGGCATCTTCGTCCAGATCGGTCTGGTACCGAATACCGAGTTCCTCAAAGGGAGCGAGATTGCCCTGACCCGCTTTGGCGAAATCGAGATCGATACCAAGGGCGCGACCTCCCTGTCCGGCGTCTACGCCGCAGGGGATGCCACCACGGTACCGTTCAAGCAGATCATCATCTCCATGGGGGCCGGCGCCACCGCCGCACTGGGTGCGTTTGATTACCTCATCCGCAACCCGGCGCCGGAAGCGATCAAGGCTGACGCCATTACCGCCTGATAAACCCCGCGCAACAAACAGCCGACGCCCGGTGAAGTAAACACGAGCGTCGGCTTTTTTACATCTGCATCGATGCGACATAAAAACCCCGCAGCAAATGGCGCAATGCTGATCAGTTAAGGATCCATTGACCGATCCTTCTGCTGTAGGACAATCCGGAACCAATCACTGGTTCCGGATTTTTTTATGTCTATTGCAAACGACCTGAACGACGTTATTGAGGCATCTGGCGACATGCTGGCTCGGCTGGCCATTTTTGCCGACCATATTCCCGACGAATGGATTACTGCCGCTGCCGCCTTGTCTGAAAAGGCCACTATCCGCCGACGCCGCTTACCTTCTGATATGGTCTTGTGGCTCGTCGTGGGAATGGCCTTTTTCCGCAATGAGCCCATCTCCGAGGTCGCTCGGCGCCTCAACATCTGTGCAGAAGGGTTGGCCAATGATGCCTTGCTCGCTGACAGTGCCCTGTCTCAAGCCCGTCAGCGACTCGGCAAACAGCCCCTCGAGTGGCTGTTCAAGCAGTGCGCCGATGTGTGGGGGCGGGAACGTTATCCTCAAGACCATTGGCACGGTTTACAGGTCTTCGCCATCGATGGGGCCCTGTTCCGAACCCAGGATATGCCTGAGCTCAGAGCGCATTTCGGCTCGGGTAACACCTCAACCAACCGGCAGACACCCTACCCGATGCTGCGGTTGGTCACGCTCATGAATGTCCGCTCGCATGTCATTGCCAACGCGGCCATCAGCCCGTACCGCAAAGGGGAGATCCCCCTGGCCAGCGAGTTCATTCACTCATTGCCGGACAAATCGGTGACTCTGCTGGATAAAGGCTTCTTCGGTGCCGACCTGTTGCTACGTATTCAGGCCGAAGACACCGACCGTCACTGGCTCATCCCGGAACGCAAGGGGCTGGTATACACGGAACTGGAGCACTATGGCGACGGTGACCGTCTGTTGCAAATGACGGTCTCGCCTCAGGCACGCAAGAAAAACCCCGAGTTGCCGACGCACTGGCAAGTTCGCGCAGTGACCTATGAGGTGGCAGGTAAGGAGAAAACGGTCTTTACCTCCCTGCCCGTAACCCGATTCAGCGCAGCTCAGGTGGCGACCCTGTACCACGAGCGCTGGGAAATCGAGCTGGGATACCGGGATATCAAAAGCGCGATGCAACACAACGCCATCACGCTGAGAAGCAAGAAAGTGGACTTGGTTTATCAGGAGCTGTGGGGTTTGCTGCTTGGATACAATCTGGTCAGGCGGGAGGCGAGCTAGGCCGCCGTAGCTCATCAGCGCGCGCCTAATGAGGTGAGCTTCAAGTTTACCTGTCAGTTCATCGCGAACCAGATGGCAGTGATGGCGGGCGCGTTATCACCAGCACATACGCCACGGAGGTTGGCGGAGTTGCGGGGCTGCATAGGTGTCATATTCATAGAAAAACGCCCCAGGCCATCGAGACCCAGGGCGGTGAAGATATCAAAGACCCGTTTTCCGGTAGATCGCAATGCGGCTCCGCTTAAGTGAACAGCATTGCGCAGCAAATGGCGGGGTTGTTCATGACCGGGCTTAAACGACGGGATCACTCCAGCAAGAAAACAGCCTCGATATTATCGCTTACCGTGATCTGTTGTTGTTGATAACTGTTATCCGCCATATCCGGCGCGGGGGCAGCCATCCCCATGGCCTGCACCGCCTTCAGGTTGCGGCTGTAGGCGGTGATAGGCGAAGCGTTGCGGTACTCCACACTGTACACCTTGCCAAGCTTCATCCCGAACGCCTTGGCCAGAGATTCAGCCTTGGTTTTGGCGTCCTCAACGGCATTCAGACGGGCCTGCTCCTTGATGACGTGAGGCGATTTCAACCCGTACTCAATCTGGGATACAGACTCCAGCCCGGCTTTGAGAGCGATATCCATCAAGGGGCTCAATTTATCCAGTTGATAGAGTTTGACCGCCAATTGCCGCTGGGCACGGTATCCCAGCAATACCGGCTTCTTGTTCTCGCCATACTGATATTCTGGAGAGACCATCAGGTTGCCAGCCTCAACATCGCTGCGCTTGATCCCCAACCCCTCCAGTTGGCTGAAAAAGGCTGCGACCTTGGTATCGACCTGTTGCTTGGCCTTGAGGCCCTGCTTATCCAGTGCACTCACCGCCACATTGAGGGTGAGCATATCGGGTTCGGTCTTTTGCTCGGCATAACCGCTCACCACCAGATGGGGCGCTTGCGGCACTTCAATCGCCAGCAGCGGAGCACTGACAACCAGAGCGGAAAGAGTAAGAAGGGGACGCCACATAGAAAAAAGCCTCAATCAACAAGATTGAGGCCATTATGCCCGCAGCAAAGTGAGATTCATATATCGTGCAGTGGCGGGATCTGATCCAGTATCTGATTGGTCAGATCGAGGCTGATGGTGACCATGCTGCCGGGATCCTGGCTCTGGCTTGCCATATCCAGCGCCGGAGGTGCACCACAGACCAATACCTCATCATCGAAATGAAACGAGTCCCACGACAGAACGTGTCCTTGCACTGCCTGTCCGATATTGGTGCCACCACTATCCTCCTCCATCGCAGACCAGGCGATAGTATCAGACGGCCCCAGCAAATCGTGCAACAACGGGGAGTGAAAACTCGCCAGCGGATACTCCTGCTGGCCCTGACCATGGCCCACCAGAATCATGTTATGGGCAGACTCGGTATCCATGACAGGCACATAGGTGATAGACGCCGCAGCAAAGTCAACATAGAGCGAGCCCGCTACATCACCGGCCTCATTCTCAATCTCCATCCCATCCAGCCGGTCACCCGCGATCGAGGCCTGATAGCCAAACTGGCCGGCGCAGGTAATGTTCCCCTGCCCATCCCAGCTATAACGGATGCCATCAATGTCGACCCAGTTGAATGACTGCATGATTACCCCTCTCCTTTACTGCCGCTATCTTATCCATCCCCTTGAGGAAAAAACAGGGGCCAGGCAAGCCCGGCCCCGAGACAAGGTTACGGATCAACCTTCAGATTGCCATCATCCAACAACTTCTGAATGATCTGCAGGTCACTGTTACCCAAGGTTGTCAGGTCAATACTATCAAATTTTATGACGTGGCTGGTTCCTCCACTCGTACCATCCAAATCAATAGTCAATGTTGATTTCCCTGCACCATCGCTACTGAAGTTGAGATAAGCATCCAGCGAGCCTGCGATGGGTTGCTCACCAGTGAGCAACTCGCTGAGATCCAGCACATCTCCACCGGCACCGGTTGTGAAGTCTTTGATAACGTCCACACCACCGGCATCACTCGCCCCCCACTTGAAGGTATCCTTGCCGCTCCCGCCTGTCAGCATATCGTTCCCGCTGCCACCGACTAGGAGATCGATACCTTCACCGCCGATCAGGACGTCATCACCACCCAGGCCAACTAGGGTGTCATTGCCGCCCGCGCCGAACAGCACATTGGCACTCCCGTTACCCGTAAGGGTATCGCCAAAGTTGGAACCAATCAGGTTCTCGATTCCGCTGATGGTATCCTGGCCCGCACCGCTCGTGTTTTGCTGAAGCTCGGTGTTCAGGCTGACGGTCACGAGGGCACCGATGTCGATGTAGGTCGCAGTATCGACACCAGTACCGCCAATCAAAGTGTCGTTACCCAGCCCGCCAGCCAATATGTCGTTACCAGAGCCTCCGTCCAGGGTATCGTTGCCGCCCAAGCCGATCAGTACATCATCGCCATCACCACCGTTGAGCTTATCTGCAGAGCCATCCTGCCCCAGCAGAATCTCATTGCGGAAGGTACCGTTCAGCGTATTGGAGCCGGCGCTGCGGGTGACATCCACGACTGCCGAGTCCAGCGCTGTGCTGCCGTTGATGGAAGTGTTGTAGGAGAACGAGCCCCCATTACTTGAGCTGTCACTGTTCTCGGTAAAGACCACAGCGCTACCCACAAGGTCGACCTCACCACTCGTACCATCCGTCACATTGAAGACTGATAGCAGTCCACTGTTCGGCCCTGTGTCATTGGCCAACAGTGCCCAGGTTGGGATGTTGATGACATCTTCGCCCAACTGAGTGTTCACATTGGTCAACACCAGATCATCGCGGATGACCATCGCGCCCTGGCCGGGGGTAATGTTGATATTGAGGTTGGCCGATGCTGCATCGCCATCATTGTCGATGAGCGTGAAGGCGATGGTCGCCACCACAATCGAGCTGATGGCACTCGGCGGTGTATAGGTATAAGACCCGGTGAGCATGTTCACAGCGATGCTCGAGCCGCCACCCATGGTCACCGTCAACACGTTTCCACTCAGGCTGCCATTGTTAGCACCGGGACCAGAAGCGACAAAGGTGTTGGTGAGCTTGTCGTAGGTGTAGGTCTTGCCGGCAATCGCGAGACTGCCAACGAAACCGCCATCAGCGCCGAAACCACCCCCGGATGTTAGATTGCCTGGAATCGGCGATGCCTGAGCGGTAGCCACCAGGGTTGCCGTGAGGTCATTCAGATCATCAACCTCGATGGCATTGGTATTGCCGCCGCTGGGAGTTCCATTATAAGCAATCGGATCGAGCGCCGTGGCATCCACCCCGGTCCCCATGCCCAATGCATATGCACGGATGTTATTAGCGGTGAGAAAGTTGACCCACGCCTGCTCCTCCGATACGCCACCGTTGGAGTACGGCGTTGGCCAGCCCGCAGCAGAACCCGCCACATTGGAGATACCTGCGTCACCAGTTGGCCTGTTGGGGAAACCGTCAGACAGGAAGTACGCGACATTCTGTACGTTGCCGGTGGCCAGCTTGCCAGCATCGTCATAGACGTTGATCGCGTCTATCAGCGCCTCGTCATAGTTGGTATTGCCGTCGGCACTGGTGGCGAGAATGGCCGCCTTCGCGGCAGCGACCGTTACCCAGGTGCTCTCGACATCTGCCCCCGAGGAAAAGGTGACAAAGCTGACCCGCACATCGCCCAGGGCATCGTACTGTTCCAACAATTCCAGTAGCGAGTTCTTCGCAACTTGCAGGCGATCCATGCTGCCGACACCCGAGTCATAACCCATGCTACCGGAGACATCCAACACGATCAGCAGGTTGCTGTTCAGGTTAACCGCCGCCTGGCCAGACTGGGTCTGATTGGCTGCGGTCGGCACGTCATCAACAACATTGACCGTGACGGCTGCTGTAGCCGAATCACCATCGACATCGGAAGCAACAACGGTGATGCCGGTAATGGTGATGGTGTTTTCACCGTTGGCTATGGCGTGCGGCAAGGCACCCTTCAACTCGGCGCTAACCCCAACCGTGCC